>DYSO01000069.1 GCA_020718225.1 Draconibacterium orientale
TATGCTCCATGCTTCATTTAATCTGATTGAGATTCAAAGAGGATTGCAAGTTATCCATTATTTTCACGGCATTGATAAAACGTTCCGGCCCGTACCCATGGATAATAAAAAACGGAAATTGCCGGCTGGTCAATTCATTGAGGTATAAGTCAAATAAAAATTTTCGTTTATCGGGGTGTTCACGGAGCGGGTCATATTCCCAGGGCAGGTCAATATCGCACAATAAAAAAAGGTCGTACGGGTGGTTTTTTATTGTCTCTGTAATCCATGGATGACAATGGCCATATTTAACATCACTCCAGATTTTAGTTACGATGGGTTCGGTATCACAAAATAAAAGGCGATTGGCGGCAAATTTATGGCGTTCCTCCTCAAGAATCTGTTGTTGTGCAATATAGAGGATATCTTTTTCTTCGTATGGGCGGTTTAACCCGGCGATGTATGAACGGGCAAATTCAGGGACCCAAACAGTATGATAATGATTTGCAAGCTGTTGTGAAAGCAATGATTTTCCTGTAGATTCAGGTCCGGTAATGGCAATTTTTAAAATCATTTGATCAATTTTACGCGCCATTCGAGAAATCCGAGGATTGCAATGATGGTAAACACAAAATATTGAAAACTGGTAAAATAAAGACCTTCCCAGGCACAAAGGCCAATCATAACCACATCGGCCGAAATCCAGAGTATCCAGTGTTCAATTTTCTTTTGTGACAGGAGCCATTGGGCAAGGATATAAACGGAAGTCGTTGCGGCATCCAATACAGGAACCTCGCTGGAAGTATGATGTTCCAGCACAATCCAGATAATGACAAAAAAAACAATGATTGCCAGGGAGTATAAAAACAATTCCAACTGAGAGCACTGGGTAATCCGGATGGTTTTTTTATTGTTGTCCGTTCGGGTCCAGTTATACCATCCATACACGCTCATAAGAAGGAAGAACCCGTTAATAGCGGCATTGGCATAAATTCCGGCAGCAAAAAAGATATATACATAGGTACCCACGTTGATGATCCCAAACGGAAAAACGAGCGCAGATTCCTTTTTCATATTCCAGACACACAGCAATCCGAAGAAAACCGCAAAGAGTTCAAGAAAGCTGGTTTGGAAAGGTCCGATCTGAAACAGGGAGTTTAAATCCATGCCTGCAAAGGTAACTTTTTATAATTTTTAGGAAGGGTGGCCCGAAACAATTAATTTTACAGGCTGAAAACCGAAGTCCCAACCCATGTTTCATCTGATCGATATTCAGTTTCCTTTTATCGTCAATTTGCTCATCCTGTTGCTTTCGGCAAAACTTTTAGGAGAACTGGCAGAGAGGTTCAGACAGCCATCTATGATCGGGGAGGTGATGGCCGGTGTCATATTAGGGCCTTCTTTGTTTAACCTCATACCGGGTCCGGGGGATATTAAGATTATCGCCGAGCTTGGGGTTTTTATGCTGATCATTATGGCGGGAATGGAGATCGAAATTGAGGAAATACGGCGTTCTATCTTTGGGAAAAACATCTGGATTTCGATTTTAGGGTTTCTTATTCCGATGGCCAGCGGTATTGCGACCGGACTGGTTTTTAATTTTTCAAACACCTTTACTGCTTTTTTAGGGCTGTGTATGGCGATAACTGCTTTGCCGGTCAGTGTCAGGATTTTAATGGATCTGGGAAGGCTTCAAACGGATGTGGGGCAGCGAATTATTTCGGCAGCCATTTTTAATGACATCTTTGCGTTGCTGATCCTTGGGATCATCCTTGATTTCAACGATGTTACAAAAAGCCTGAAAGACCTCAGCTTTTCGATTGGTTATACGATGCTTAAAGTGTTCATCTTCATGGCCATTCTGATGATTTCCTATAAGTTGTTCAAACTGACCAAAAAAAAAGTCAATGTGATCAACCCGAAGGTGAACCAGTTTTTTCTGTTTCTCCGTGGACAGGAGTCGCTTTTTGCCATGGTCATCCTGTTTGTGTTGATTTTCTCAAGTATTGCCGAACTGCTGGGGCTTCACTTTGTGGTTGGGGCATTTTTCGGGGCAATCCTGATACCCAGAAGCATGTTTGCAAACCACGAACTGGAGCGTGTACACCGGTCGGTTTCGGGGATAACAATGGGGTTTTTAGCCCCTGTTTTTTTTGCTACGATGGGACTTTCATTCGAAATTCAATCCATTGGTAATATCACCCTTCTGCTTTTTGTCCTGTTGTTTTCTTTTATCAGTAAAATTTTCGGCGGATTTGCAGGCGGACGGCTGGCCGGTTTCGACCACAGGAAATCACTGGCCATCGGGGTCGGACTCAATGCCCGCGGGATTATGGAGCTTGTTATTGCCAATATCGCCTTGCAGAACGGGTTCATTGATGTGCCAATTTTTACCATACTTGTCATAATGGCTTTGTCAACGACTATCCTGACCCCATTTTTATTAAAAAAAGCATTTACCCGAATTGATCTTTCTTAACTTCGTACTTTTAAATTAATTCATATTTCTATGCTCGACTTACTTAAAGAATTCATCGACATTGTCCTGCACATCGATATTCACATTCAGCAATGGGTAACCGATTATAAAACATGGACCTATCTGATCCTGTTCATCATTGTTTTTATGGAAACCGGTTTTGTGGTTACCCCGTTTTTACCCGGTGATTCCCTTTTATTTGCAGCAGGGACCGTAGCTGCCATGCCGGGTGAACCCCTGAGTTTATTCCCGCTCATCCTGTTGCTATTATGTGCGGCTTTCGGTGGCGACAACACCAACTATTTCGTTGGTCGCGGATTGGGCCAGAAGGTTTATGAAAAGAATTACCGGTTCATCAAGCGGGAATATCTGGATAAAACCCATGCTTTTTATGAAAAGCATGGAGGAAAGACCATCATCATTGCGCGTTTCATGCCCATTATCAGGACCTTTGCCCCTTTTGTTGCCGGTGTCGGGACCATGCGTTATTTCTGGTTCCTCACATTCAGTATCGTAGGGAATATCCTGTGGGTTTTTTCCTTCATCCTGGCAGGGTATTTTTTCGGAAGTATCCCTTTTATCAAACAAAATTTTTCTCTGGTTATAATAACCATTATTCTGGTATCTATATTACCCATGGTTATTGCATTTATCAAAAGTTGGGTTGAAAACAGGAAGCAAAGCAGGTAAACCATGAACCGTCAGGTACATAAAGGACAAATTTCCAACATCTCGGCAGCCGGGATGCTGATCACCCTGGGGATCATTTACGGTGATATCGGCACATCGCCCTTGTACGTAATGCGGGCCATTCTTGCAGGTTCCGCTGGTTCCGTATCAGAACTCTTTATCATAGGGGGGCTTTCGTGCATCGTATGGACACTGACATTACAGACGACCATAAAATATATCATTTTCACCCTCAGGGTTGACAACAATGGTGAAGGGGGAATCCTTGCCTTATTTGCCCTGATCCGGAAGCGGGCAAAACTTGCTTATATCTTTGCCATTGTTGGTGGTTCCATGTTGTTGTCAGACAGTATTATAACACCTGCTATTACCATCGTTTCGGCCATCGAAGGTTTGACAATAATTAATCCACGGTTGCCCGTTGTTCCCATCGTTATCGTCATTGTAACGGCCTTATTTCTCATTCAGAAACTTGGAACAAGAACCATTGGTAAATCGTTTGGGCCCATTATGCTTATATGGTTTACCATGTTAGGGGTACTTGGACTGTTACAGGTAATCCATTACCCTCAGATTTTTAAAGCCCTTGATCCGCGATATGCTTATCTTTTTCTGACCCGGTTCCCTCAGGGTTTTCTGTTGCTTGGCGCTGTGTTTCTGTGTACCACCGGTGCTGACGCCTTATATTCCGATCTGGGGCATTGCGGGATTAAAAATATCCGCGGCACCTGGGGTTTCGTCAAATTGAGTCTGTTGCTCAATTACTTCGGCCAGGGGGCATGGATTTTAATGAATGCCGGAACGGTTAATTCAATGACCAATCCATTTTTCAGCATCATGCCAACCTGGTTTCTGATGCCCGGAATCGCCATTGCCACATTAGCGGCAATCATTGCCAGCCAGTCGATGATTACCGGTTCTTTCACCCTGATCAGCGAAGCAATATCACTGAATTTCTGGCCAAAAATCAAAATCAATTATCCCACCAACATCAAAGGGCAGATGTACATATCGAGCATTAACTGGATGCTCTATTTTTTATGTATTGCCGTTGTGGTGTTCTTTCAGCGATCAGCCAATATGGAAGCTGCTTATGGCCTTACCATTAACCTCACCATGCTGATGACAACCATGCTCCTTGGAATCTATTTATTTTACAAGAAGACTCCGGTCTATCTCCTGGTCATCCTGATGATGATATACCTCACCATCGAAATTTCCTTCCTGGTGGCAAACCTGAATAAATTTATGAACGGTGGCTGGTTTACCCTTCTTCTTGGAAGTATTTTGTTTACAGTGATGTATGTTTGGTTTAACGGACGCAGGATCAAGAACAGTTTCATCGAATTCCTGAAGGTTGACCGGTACACCGACATTTTGAGGGAACTCAGCCATGACGAATCCGTTCCGAAGTATGCCACCAACCTGGTGTTTCTCACCAAAGCCAATAAAAGTTCTGATATTGAATCAAAAATTATCTATTCAATCCTGAATAAATTTCCAAAAAGGGCCGATGTGTACTGGATGTTGCATGTTGATATCCTGGACGAGCCGCACGTGCTGGAATACAAAGTTACCCACCTGATCCCGGAGGTACTGATCAAGGTGGATTTTAAATTAGGTTTTAAAGTACAGCCACGGGTGAACCTTTTTTTCAGGCAGGTATTGGAAGAGTTGAGCAATAATAAGGAGATCGATCTCATCAGCCGGTACGATTCCTTAAAGGCATATCACATCCCTGCCGATTTTCGTTTTGTTGTCATCGACCGGATCCAGAATTATGATTTCGATTTTCCGCTGCGGGAGCAATTTATCATGGACCTTTATTCCTTTATCAAACGGTTTGGTATTTCCGAAGTCCGTTCCCTCGGGCTGGATACCAGCAATGTGACCGTAGAAACAGTCCCGTTGTATATCGATAAAGATATCCCGGTGCTGCTGACCAGGAATGATCAAACGCTCCATTTTGGTTAAGTAATAGTTAATGGCCTACCTTTATCTCCAATTTTCATACCAGCGGTTTTTACCTTATGAAAGATAAGCAAAATCAAACATTATCAGCTTCCGGTTTGATTATCACCCTGGGTATAATTTATGGTGATATTGGCACCTCTCCGCTCTATGTTATGAAATCGATCAACTCCGGGGGAGGGGCCATCACGGAAATTTTTATCCTCGGGGCGCTGTCATCTGTTTTCTGGACACTGACCCTTCAGACCACAGTAAAATACATTATGATAACGCTTAAGGCTGACAATCATGGAGAGGGGGGTATTTTTTCGCTTTTTGCCCTGCTTCGTAAACGGGCCAAATGGGCCTACCTGTTGGCCATCATCGGAGGATCGGCGTTGCTGGCCGATGGTGTGATCACCCCTGCTATAACCATTGTTTCTGCGGTTGAAGGATTACTCAATATCAATCCCGGAATCCCGGTAATCCCGATTGTTCTTTTTATCATAACCATCCTCTTTTTTGTCCAACGGTTTGGTACCCGGATGGTTGGGAATTTTTTCGGGCCGGTCATGTTCATCTGGTTCTCTATGCTGGCTATTTTGGGGGCCTCACAATTATGGCATTATCCTTCCATTCTGAAGGCTATCGACCCTCAGTATGCCTTTAATTTTCTGACACAAAACCCCAATGGGTTTATCCTCCTGGGGGCAATTTTTCTCTGTACAACCGGAGCAGAAGCCCTTTATTCCGACCTGGGCCACTGTGGATTAAAAAACATCCGGATTTCGTGGGGGTTTGTGAAGACAAGCCTGGTTCTGAACTACTTCGGGCAAGGTGCATGGTTACTCGGAAATTCCGGGATGCCCCCCCGGGGGGATAACCCCTTCTTTTCCATCATGCCCCAGTGGTTCCTCTTACCAGGTATCATCATATCGGCTGCTGCAGCCGTCATTGCAAGCCAGGCTTTGATCAGCGGGTCATATACCCTGATCAGCGAAGGCATCCAATTGAATTTTCTTCCAAAAATGAAAATCAACTATCCTACCAATATTAAAGGGCAGATGTATATATCGAACATTAACTGGCTGCTTTACGCCGGATGTATCGCTGTTGTCCTGATATTTCAAAAATCTTCGAACATGGAGGCTGCCTATGGACTTGCCATAAACTTGACCATGCTGATGACCACCGGGTTGCTGAGTATTTATCTGTACTTTAAAAAAGTCCCTGTATATGTAATTATCATTTTTCTCTCTGCCTATCTTACCATCGAAGGGGTCTTTTTAATTGCAAACCTTCATAAATTCATGCACGGTGGTTGGTTTGCCTTACTCCTGGCAGGGGCGCTGTTTTTTATTATGTATATCTGGTACCATGGCCGGAAGATTAAAAACAGTTTTATTCAATTCATAAAAATTGAAAAGTATTACGATATCATCAAATATATCAGCAACGATTTATCCATTACAAAATATGCATCAAACCTGGTTTTTCTTACAAAAGCAAACAAAGTAACTGACATAGAATCGAAAATCATATATTCGATCATCAACAGGCACCCCAAAAGGGCCGACGTTTACTGGTTGCTCCATGTGGATATCCTGGATGACCCTCATGTACTGGAATATAAAATTGTGCATCTGATCCCGGGAACCCTGATAAAAGTTGATTTCAAAATAGGATTTAAAGTCCAACCCAGGGTAAACCTCTTCTTCCGTCAGGTTTTGGTCGAGCTTAGTCAGAAAAACGAGATAGACCTCATCAGCCGTTACAATTCAATGCGTAAATACAACATCCCTTCCGATTTCAGATTTATTGTGGTTGACCTGGTGCAGAATTATGATTTTGATTTTCCCCCATGGGAACAATTTGTGATGGATTTATATTCCATTATTAAAAAATTAGGAATTTCAAAAATAAATGCACTGGGGCTTGACACAAGCAATGTTACCGAGGAGTTGGTCCCATTATCGGCCGATAAAGAACTTCCACCCTACCTGACAAGGGAGGATCGGTCATCGCATCCGGATTGATTGGTCAATGGCCTGAAGGGCTTTTCCTTTTCATTGTTTTCAGCGCTGCCTGAACGATATCGGGGACATCAAGGCCAAATTTTTTCAGCAACTCTTCCGGTTTTCCACTTTCGCCAAAGTGATCATTAACAGCGACCATTTCGAGGGGGGCAGGAAAAGCCCGGGCAAGGAGTTGTGCAATGGAATCGCCCAATCCGCCATTCTGCATGTGTTCTTCGGCCGAAACTGCACAACGGGTTTTCCGGATGGAAGCCATCACCGCAGCTTCATCCAAAGGCTTGATGGTGTGAATATTGATCACCTCTGCCCCGATACCCTGACCTTCCAGGATTTTACAAGCCTGCAAAGCATTCCAGACCATATGGCCGGTTGCAAAGATGGAGACATCGTCTCCCGGGTTCAGGACAATTGCCTTCCCGATAACGAACTCCTCATCAACACTTGTAAAGTTTGGCCATTTAGGACGACCAAACCGGAGATACACCGGGCCTGTATATTCGGCAATTGCCATGGTAGCAGCCCGGGTCTGGTTGAAATCACAAGGAGATATCACCGTCATATTGGGCAACATACGCATCAAACCAATATCCTCAAGGGTTTGATGCGTAGCGCCATCTTCGCCCAGGGTAAGCCCTGCATGGGAGGCACAGATTTTCACATTTTTATTGGAATAGGCAATGGATTGACGGATCTGGTCATAGACACGGCCTGTTGAAAAATTGGCGAAAGTTCCGGTAAAAGGAATTTTACCGCCAATGGTCAACCCCGCGGCTATCCCCATCATATTTGCTTCGGCAATGCCAACCTGGATAAAACGTCCGGGATATTTTCGTGCAAAAGCATCCATCTTCAGCGAGCCGGTCAGATCGGCACATAAAGCAACTACCCTGGGATTCTTTTTTCCCAATTCCATAAGCCCTTCACCAAATCCCGAACGGGTATCGTTGGAGCCGGTGTTGATGTATTCAACCATATTATTTACGATTTACGATTTACGATTTACGATTTACGATTTGACAGAGACATCCGATGATTGGATGATTCGGATATTTGTTGGTTTATAATTTTACAACTACCGTTTGGCCGGGTTCAACACGAAACATTCTTTCAATCGAATAGGAAGCCTGGTTCAGATATTTTGAACGAAAAACAATCCGGTAGGCGCCTGGCTGAAGGTTCAGTGTCTCCTGTAATTGAGGTGTATCCCTGAAATTATAGAGCCATATCAGTTTTTGGTTGTCCTCGGCATAAAGACTTCCGTAACCATTGGTTGGTTTCTGGATTACGGCAATTCCCGGTAGTGGAATTTCGACGGTGGTGGTATGGCTTTGCCTCACATCAACATCCTTAACAAATATGCGGGGCATGCACAATATCTCTACATCATAGGATCCGGTCAGGTATTTTTCGATCTGGTCAAATTGTTGAACGTGGGTCGTTTCCGGACTGTTCTTTTTTCGGATTATACACGAAACATTTTTCAATAAATTGTTTCCGGCTGCCTTAAAGGCAATAAAACCCTGGGGTGCGTCAATTCCAATGATGTTATGTTTTCCCGGGGTAATTACGACACTGTCCAGCCGTACCGGTGGAATGGTATGTACAACAATATTATACACCAGAAGGGGATCGATGTCGAGGGTATCAGGGACCCCTTTGGCATTGAATGAATGGATAAAATTGTATTTGGGCAAACCCGACAGGTTATCATAGAATGTCATGTTGACATTGGTTTCTGACGGTTTTTCATAGGCATCCAACAGGTTAACCTGTACGGTTGTAGGGTTTAATACCCTGGAAATGACCACATTCAATGCATTGCGGAATTCCTTTTCATTGGAAGCATCAAAATAGGTCCCCACGCAATCAAACTGTTCACTGAAATCTTTGCCGATACCCACAATAAAAGGTTTGAGTACGATGCCCTTCTTTTGCAATTCGTGCGAAACTGCACACGGGTCCCCATCGCATTCCTCCAGCCCGTCGGTAATTAAAATGACAATATTCCGGCAATGGTCGCAGGGAGGAAAATCTTTTGAGGCCTGTGAAAGTGCATAGGCGATGGGGGTTGTTCCTTTCGGGATGATACTTTTCAGGACATGTTTGATGCGGGGAACGTTGTCTTTTGCAAAGGGGACTTCCAACCGTGTATCGTTGCAATCTTTTGGCGGATAAGGTTTTTGGTGACCATACATGCGAAGGGCAAGTTCCAGGTCCGGCTGCAGGCGAAGCGTGTCGAGGATGCCGGAAAACAATTTCACAGCGATATTAAATTTCGTATCACTTTGCCATCGGCCGTACATACTCTGTGAGGCATCGAATACAAAAAGGATCCGACTGGTAGGTTTAGGCCTTTCCTGATCGTCGGAAGTTTGCGCGAAGAGTCCGGTTGATAGGCCTGCCAAACAGAAAATGACCAGGATTAAAACCCATCGTTTCATATCAGACATCTATTACGCATGTGTTCATTGGTACATCCTTGGAAATAATCAAATCATATTATTTAACCTTAATGACAATTTTTTTGGATTCCACTGTTGAATTTTGATCCCACGGCCGGCAATACTTAAAATTCAAAGTATCAATCCCTCTTTTAACACCCAGAAATTTCCATATTTCTTTTCCTCCACCGCCTATTAAACCTGGATGTTCGACAATATAACTGAAATCGATACTATCAACAGTTGTCACTGTTTGTTTATTGACCCATTGCCAGGAATAACCAGTCGTAGGATTCGCAACCAGGTTAATAGTAAAAACCTCATTTACAGATACCTCATAATCAAATTGCCGGATTTCAGAATGGATTTCATCAACCTTTGAACATTTCAAAAAAAGAAGGAGAACAATGCCGGTGATAATTGAAATGGTTTTCATAAGATACTATTTTAATAATCGCCCAGTGTCTCTTCCACCTGTGCCAGAGCCCTGGCCAATTGCGCGTCATTGGGAGGAACTCCGTGCCATTCGTGGTTGTCTGTCATAAAATCAACACCACTGCCCATGCGGGTTGTCATCAGAATAACGATAGGTTGCTCCTGCGATGTGTACCATTGCACCTTTTTCAGGGTATCGGTAACTTCGGCCATGTTATTCCCATCCATGGAAAAAACCATCCATCCAAAAGCCTCAAATTTAGCGTTAAGGTCGCCCAGAGAAATCACCGTATCAACCGGACCATCAATTTGTTTCCCATTGTAATCGACCACGGCGATCAGGTTGTCAACCTTATGTGCAGCAGCAAACATCAGCGCTTCCCAATTCTGTCCCTCTTCCAGTTCTCCATCTCCCATCAGACACCAAACCAGGCGATGATCGGCGTTCATTTTTTTTGCAAGGGCTGCCCCGATGGCAACAGAAAGTCCCTGCCCGAGGGAACCTGACGACATACGAATGCCTGGCAAACCGGTATCCGTAGCAGGATGTCCTTGTAACCTGGAACCCAATTTCCGGAAGGTTGACAGCTCCCCGATGTCGAAATAACCATAACGTGCCAAAACACTGTACCATCCGGCTGAAAGATGACCGTTGGAGAGAAAAAACAGATCTTCATCCCTGCCATCCATTAGAAATGCCGCAGGATCGGGCTGCAGGATATCAAAATAGAGGGCCACTAAAAAATCGGCGCTTCCCAATGCCCCGCCAACATGACCCGAAGCCGCATCGTGAACCATTCGCAGGATATCGCGTCTGACTTGGGATGAAATTTTTTCCAGATCTTTTATCGAATACATTATCTGAATATAATATGATTATTAAGTACTGTTAACTGAAAAAAAACCAAATAAAAAGAATAATCCCTTTCCCAGGCTGCCCAACCCAAAAATATATTCAAAGATATTATAAAGATTTAACGTAGGTATCTTCCTTTTTATTTCTTTTGCGTTTGCTCTTTAACTTTATTAATGTGTATAAAAAAATCACCTTTCTGTTCCTTCTGATCTGTTTTTTTTCCTTAGATGAGAAAGGGTTTGCGAAAAATGATACGACCTGGGCCGATTCGGTTTACAAGACGCTCTCCCTCCGCCAAAAAATCGCCCAGCTACTCATGATCAGGGCATATTCTGATAAAGATTCGATATATAATGACAGCCTAACGGGGATAATCCGCAGCTTTGGTGTTGGGGGTGTGTGTTTTTTCAAGGGGGGACCGGTCCGCCAGGCAGCATTAACCAACCGCATCCAGCAATCCGTTTCGGTACCCTTGTTGATATCAATAGATGCAGAATGGGGACTTGGTATGCGCCTCGACAGCGCTTTTTCATTTCCCCGTCAGATGGCTTTGGGAGCTATCCAAAATGATTCCCTCATCTATGAAATGGGAAGGCAGGTAGGGAAGAATTGCCGGCGGATGGGTATCCACATCAACTGGGCGCCTGTGGCAGATGTCAACAACAACCCCCAAAACCCGGTTATCAGCTTCCGTTCCTTTGGGGAAAACCCCCGGATGGTAGCCGAAAAATGCGGGATGTACATGAGAGGGATGCAGGACGAGGGTATTATGGCTGTTGCAAAACATTTCCCGGGCCATGGAGATACCGACACCGATTCACATTTTTCCCTGCCGGTCATTCAACACACGAAGGAAAGGATGGATTCAATTGAATTATTTCCGTTTCGCGAAATGATCCGTGAGGGGACTCAGGGTATTATGATTGCCCACTTATACCTTCCCTGTTACGATTCTGCTGATAAAACTCCGGCCACACTCTCCAAAAACGTGGTTACAACACTGCTTAAAGAGCAGATGAAATTTAATGGTTACGTAATTACCGATGCACTCGACATGCAGGGTGTCACAAAATATTTCAAACCCGGGGAAATTGAAGTCAGGGCCTTACTGGCTGGAAACGACCTGTTGCTGCTTCCACAACATGTTGAAACAGCCATCAACGGAATTGAGCAGGCCATCGATAGTGGCCTTCTCGATAAATCAATCGTAGAGAATAAATGTTTGCGTGTTTTGCAATTGAAACAGCAATTGGGTCTGTTTCAACAACCCGGCATTGAGCTGACCGGACTTACCCGTGAACTGAACCTGACCGAATCGGAGAGACTGAGGCAAAGAATGACCGATGTTTCCGTAACGGTAATAAAAAACGAGATAGAGCTGATCCCGCTCCGGGGGTTAGAGAGAAGAAAAATCGCAATATTGTCCATCGGAGACACTACTGTTACCGTATTCCGGAACCAGTTAAACCGATATATGACTACGGATTATTTTCCGATCCCTAAAAAAATCCGGAAAAGCCTTTCCGACAGTATCTGTAAACGGGTGTATCCTTATGATATCCTGATACTGGCCATCCATGGGATCAACAGTAATCCCGCCGACAGTTTTGGGATTACCACAGAGATGGTAGCGCTGATTGACACCCTGGTCCGTGCCAACCGCACCATGCTTGTATTTTTCGGGACCCCTTATTCCTTAACCCGGATTCCCGACCTTCAGAAACCAGAAGCGATTGTTGTCGCCTATCAGGACAATGAAGCCACTCAATCCACTGCCGGAGGGATCATTGCCGGAGGGTTACCGGCTTTGGGGAAACTTCCCGTTACCGCAGGTCCATTCCCCTGTGGAACCGGCATCGAAACTGAAAAGACCCGGTTATCGTTCACCCTGCCGGAAGCGCTTGGCATTCCTTCCAAATCAATGGATATCATTGATTCAATCGCAATTGCCGGAATAAAAGCAAGAGCCTGTCCCGGATGTCAGATTTTATTTGCAAAGGACGGAAAAGTATTTTATGAAAAAAGTTTTGGCCATCCCCGGTATGAGGATACGGTACAAGTTTCAACAAGTAACCTCTATGACCTTGCATCGGTAACCAAAGTTGCAGCTACAACATTGGCCATCATGAAATTATATGATGAAGGGAAAATCGGAATGGATGACAGCCTGGGCAAATATTTGCCGGAGCTGGAAGGAAGCGACAAAGCTTCCTTACGCATTCGTGATGTAATGGCCCATCAGGCCGGGTTACAGGATTGGATCCCATTTTACAAATCGACCCTGAAGGGCTACCAGCCGGATCCGTCGATTTACCAGGAGTCGCCATCGGATACCTTCCCGACACGTGTAGCTGAAGGCCTTTATATCAGGAAAGGGTATGACGACACTATTTTCCGTCAGATCATCAACACTCCCATTCATCCTGAACAGGGATATAAGTACAGCGATCTTGGGTTTTACCTGTTGTTTAAATTAACCGGGCGGGTCAGCGGGCAATCATTTGAATCCTATCTTTCCGATCATTTTTATAAACCCCTTGGCCTGTCTGCTACCGTTTTTACCCCCCGGCAACGGTTTGGTCCAGCCGCTGTCATGCCGACAGAATACGATACCATTTTCAGAAAACAACTTTTACGGGGTGATGTCCACGATCCTGGAGCTGCCATGCTGGGAGGGATTTGTGGCCATGCCGGTCTTTTTTCAAATGCCTCCGACATGGCAGTCATCCTCCAGATGATTTTAAATGATGGAAGCTACGGCGGAAAACAGTATGTATCACCCGCAACCATCCGGGAGTTTACCCGGGTCCAGTTTGCAGCGAAAGGCAACCGGCGGGCGCTGGGTTTTGACAAGCCTTTACTTCATTTCATCCCGGACGGGCCCAGTTGCGACAGCGCTTCTCCTCTGAGTTTCGGGCATTCCGGTTTTACCGGCACCTATATCTGGGCCGATCCTGAAAACCAGTTGCTCTATGTTTTTTTATCCAACCGTATTTATCCTTCCACAGCCAATCAGCAATTATCCAGATTGAACCTCCGGACGCGGATTCATCAGGCCATGTATGATATCCTTCATAAATATCAGATCAAATAGCTAACTTTGCGGCATAAACCGGCGAAGTTGATGCATGAGAAGTAGTTTAAAATCAATTGCTACCTGGCTGTTTGCCATTTTTTTTACTTTTGGTATCGCTCTCTATCAGCGTATCACAGGACCTTCCTATCCCATTTCCGGAAAAGCTGAGATCGGCCAACAATGGATCAGGTACAAGTTGATCCGTACCTGGGACGGAACAGACGATGCCCCGGTAAAGATTGTGGTACCCGATACAACCATCCGGGGAGAGATTGTTTTACGCCGGTTTAAAAGTTATGACAAATGGCAGACCGTTCGAATGGAACGCAATGGGGATACCCTGATCGGGTTACTGCCACACCAACCCCCCGCAGGTAAAATCATGTACATGACAACCTTGATAAAAGGTGATGAACGTATCCTTCTGAATGAACACCCCGCGGTACTGAGGTTCAAAGGATTTGTTCCGGGATATTTTCTCTATCCGCACATCTTCTTTATTTTTTTGGCGATGCTTTTTTCAACCCTGACAGGGTTAAGAGTTCTCTTCAGAATGAAAAACACCTATCTCTATGTCTGGCTTACGGTATTAACGCTGGCCCTTGGAGGTATGATACTGGGACCGGTGGTCCAGAAATTTTCTTTTGGCGATTTCTGGACCGGTTGGCCTTTCGGGCATGATCTTACCGATAACAAATCGCTGGTAGCTTTTACTTTCTGGGTCATTGCGCTTGTGGTCGTGAAAAAGCGCCGGGAGAACAGACTTTGGCCGGTTATCGCATCCATTGTGCTGTTGGTGATCTTCCTGATCCCACACAGTGTGCTGGGATCGGAAATCGATTTCACAAAAGAAGAAAAAATTGAAAACACAAAATGATCGTAACCTACATTCTTATTTTTATTACCTCGGCAATTTCAGTATTTGCACTGAATAATGAAGAGCTTTTCTCAAAGTTAAAGTTCAATGCATACGATGTAAAACACAATAACCAATGGTACCGGTTTTTTACTTACGGATTTCTTCATGCCGGATATTTACATCTTTTCATCAATATGCTCGTGCTTTATTCTTTTGGAAATATAGTTGAGACTTTTTTTCATCACTATTTTCCGGAAAAGTCGGTTTTCTACTATCTCCTGTTGTATGGCGGAGGGCTCATTCTTTCCATTGTTCCCGCATTCGGAAAACATAAAAACGATGTTTTTTATAATGCGGTTGGCGCTTCAGGGGCGGTTTCAGCAATTGTCTTTTCGAGTATTATCCTTTATCCGGCTGGGAAAATCTTCCTTTTTTTTATTCCCATTCCGATTCCGGCGCCGGTTTTCGGGGTGTTATATCTGGCATACGAATATTATATGGCAAAAAATGGCCGCGACAACATCGGGCACGACGCACATCTGTGGGGCGCCATTTTTGGAATTATCTATACCATCGCGCTAAAACCCGGATTGGTGATGCTTTTCCTTCACCAGATAGGAATCAATTAGCCCGTCAAACCGGTCCAACCTGTCTGTTTTTCACCCGTGTTTTAAACAGATCCTGGCGTCCACTGCCACAACCCTGGTTTCTGAACCAAGGAGCGGATTGAAATCCAGTTCTGTAATTTCGGGCGCCCATTTCAGTAATGCAGAGAGACGCACCATTACATCAGCAAACAGGGCCTCATTCACCCCTTTTTGTCCGCGGATACCGTGGATTATTTTATAACTTTTTAAACTACGGACCATCTGCATTGCTTCTTCGGTTCCGATTGGCGCCAATCCTGCTGCGACATCCTTAAATACTTCGATAAATATTCCCCCCATTCCGCATAGGATAAGATGACCGAATTTAGGTTCCAGTTTAGCCCCCACAAAAAGTTCCACACCCGATAACATGGGTTGTATAAGGATGGCTGTGGTATCCTGAATCCGGATCATACGTGTGAATTCGCGAACAACGGTGGATGGATCCTTCACATGAAGCACAACGCCCCCCACATCCGATTTAT
>DYSO01000070.1 GCA_020718225.1 Draconibacterium orientale
AAATTGTAAACTCAGACCCAGAGTTCAAAAAAGTTGAGTTTTCTTGCTGACACTACTTAGATACTGGACCCTGAGTCATACGGGAATCAGTAGCTTTGTCTGCGATGCTATTTTTCAATACCTTCCGGCAGATGTAACAGGGACAGAAAGTGCTATTTCCTGCTCAAAAATTGACCCGGCACCATGGATTACCTATTCATTTGCGGATATAACCAACCATTACCTGACACCGGGCAATATCCTGCTTTCAGGATCGTATTCAGGAGTCCATGAATGTACTACCCCACCAAACAACCGGGGTTTGCAAAATATAATTATTGGAAACGGGATTAGCACCTGTTATGATGCCGCTCAGATACTGACTGTCGCGGGAAATGGGACATCCTTCAAAGTTCAAAATGGCGGGAATGTCTCATTGATTGCCGGTCAGAAAATTTCTATCCTTCCCGGGGCCGGAGTTGATCCCGGTGGATACCTTACAGCCTATATTACAACAACATCCGCATTTTGCAACAGTTTTAAAATGAATCCGCTCGTTGTAAATACATCCATGATAACCGATACGGAAGAGCCATTTGCCGGCCTTCATCTGATTACAATATTCCCCAATCCAACTTCAGGAATTGTACATATTGTATTAAACCAGGCCAATCCGGCTTCAGCCGTTCAACTTGATTTCTATACCCTGCTTGGTAATAAAATCATGACAAAAACCATTTACGGGGCCAACATCCATCCGTTTTCACTTGCTGACAAGCCTGCCGGTATATATCTGGTCAGGGCCCGGAGTGAATCGTATACAGAAACGACCAGAATAGTAAAAAATTAAAAGAATTATCATTTATTTATTTATCACAAGAAAAATAAGTTGTTATGAAAACAAACTCTTTTTTGATCCTAATTCTTTTTCTTACCTGCACAGTCGGGTTTTCCCAAGTAGCCGTTAACATGGATGGAACGTCTGCCGATCCTTCAGCCATCCTGGATGTGAAATCAACCTCACTGGGGTTTCTCCCACCACGGATGACAACCTCTCAGCGCAACAGTATAGGGTCGCCTGCTGAGGGGTTGACGGTTTATGACAATACTTTAAAAAACATTTTTTTTCATAACGGGATCACCTGGCAGGAGATACAATCCGAACGACTATGGTCACGCTTTGTTGCTTCATCAAAAACCTGGTTGAATAACCTCAACGACAGCCTGGGAATTGGAACCATTAACCCTTCTTACCGTTTGCACCTGTGGGATAATAATTTGGTCAATGATAAACCCATCATCCTGTTGGAGCAAACCGGCCTGGGTGATGCATCTCTGGGGTTTTACCAAAATTCAGCCGTTGGCGCAGGTCACTATTCCATCGGCCTGGATCGATCGCATAAGGCTTTTAAAATATGCGACAGCGCTGCCCTGACAGGAAATTCCTACACCAATTCAAAGACCATGATGACCATCAGCAGGAACTATCCCGGAATCACACATTTCAACCACCAGAGCCGTGCAAGGGCTTTTTTAAACGGATTGCCTTTTACCGGACCACAGACAGGACAAGCCATCCCTTGGAATACCTGGTATGCTGTGAGTTTTGATTTTATAAGCTGGGATGAACAAAATGAGTATATCCCTGGAATCGTACCGGGACCTCCAATTCCACCTCCCGTAAACCCCACGTCGGGAAAATTCATAACCAAAGAAGAGGGATATTACCAGATCAATGCAAGGACAGAATTTATCCTCTGGGAAATAGAGCAATCCTATTCACCTTCCTACGTATCCATTGCAATTTTTATAAATGGTTTACCCATTGCTTACGGCAACAAACTGAATATATTCGACTTAACGGGTGTACAGAATACAAATAATGATGCCCCTGTTGTTTGTGATGTGGTACACCTGATCCCCGGAGATGTTGTGGAAATTTATGTTTTTCAGAATTACAGTCAACCAACCGGATGGATTCTTGGCGCTGATCTGACTACAGCACCTCCCAAAGTTCCTGGAAGCGCTACATATGTATCGATCCATAAAATCAGTTAACGGTTTTTCATAATGCCTGGGGGCGATGGATTTTCCCGGCAAAAAAGTTCACCCAACCGTTGGGTAAAATCAAAACTTCCTGTAACTTTACAGAAAATTCCATAAAACCCGGATTATGAAAAAACATGTTACCTTCTTTGTCGCTTTTTTACTGCTTGCTGCTTTTTCATATAGTCAAGAGGAGGCTCCAAAACCCATAGTAATCAATGCCTGCTATTTTGATGTTTCACCCCCTTTGCGTGAAATGGTCAAAAACCTGCCCCCCGTGGCTGATATGAGCTGGAAGGACGGAGTGGTAAAAAACATCCTGAACCCTCACCGTTTTCACCAGACAGATACCGATAACCCGATGGCCACCGATCAAAATGTACAACGTTGGTTTGGCCCCAGGGTACCCGATTCCGTTGAATACTCCTTCGATGGCGTAAACAATACACAAGGGCTTGTTCCACCCGATACCGATGGCGATGTTGGAATGGACCATTATTTTCAAATGGTTAACTGCAAATATGCCATTTATTCGAAAACCGGAAATCTGCTATTCGGACCTTTCACCAACAGCTCCATCTTTTCGGGTTTGCCCAACAACAGCAACGATGGCGACGGTATCGTTTTATATGATGAAGAGGCCGACCGATGGGTTTTTTCGCAATTTTCCCTTCCCAACTTTCCCAGTGGCCCTTTCTTTGAAATGGTTGCCGTTTCACAAACATCTGATCCTACCGGTTCATGGTACCGCTATCAGTTTCAGTTTGCCGATATGCCCGATTATCCGAAATTAGCTGTTTGGCCCGATGGTTATTATATGTCCATCAACCGTTTTTCAGCAAATTCCTTGAACTATCAGGGTACCGGGGCAGCTGCCATGAACCGGGCCAAAATGCTGGTTGGTGACCCAACCGCCAACATGGTCTATTTTACACTTCCTTCTACCAATGATGCATGGGCCATGCTGCCCTCCGATTGCGACGGTCCCTTTCCACCGGTTGGTACACCCAATTACTTCTCCTATTTAAATGATGGGCCTGACCGCATCGGGATGTATGCTTTTCACGTGGACTGGGAAAACACCGGTTCTTCAACCTACACCCAACATGCCCTGATTAATGTAACCGCCTTCAATGGGACCATCTCCGGTGGGATTCCCCAAAAAAATACCACGGTAAAATTAGACGCCATGTCGGGCCGTTTGATGTTCCGGCTCCAGTTCCGGACCTTTTCTGATCACTGGTCGATGGCAGCCTGTGGCACCATCAACGTCGGATCAAACGTTGCCGGTATCCGCTGGTTCGAATTAAGGAAACAAGACGCCAATCCCTGGACCATATACCAGCAGGGAACTTATTCCCCCGACAATCATTGCCGCTGGATGGGCAGTATTGCCATGGATTCCTCCGGAAATATGGCGCTTGGGTATTCCATATCCAGTACAACCAAATTTCCATCCATTTACTACACGGGTCGGTTGGCTGGCGACCCATTGGGAGAAATGACCGTTCAGGAAGGTATCATTAAAGAGGGCGGCGGCTCCCAGACGAACACCTGGAGCGGCACACCAAGCCGTTGGGGCGACTACAGTTCCATGAATGTCGATCCGGCAGAACCGTCTAAATTCTGGTACACCCAGGAGTATTATCAAACAACCACTGCATCGGCATGGAAAACAAGAATTGGCGCTTTCACGCTCAATGCCGCTACCAGTTTCTCCCTGAACGGGGCCATTACCTATCCCGGATCAACCCCTCTACCCCTGTCCGGAATCTCTGTAGCGCTGAAGAATGGGTCCGGAATTATTATCGGGACCACCACAACCGACGCTTCCGGCAACTATTCTTTCAACAGCCTGCTGAATGGAAATTATACCCTGGAACCTTCCACTACCAAAACCTGGGGCGGAGTCACTGCGGCAGATGTGCTGCTCTATAGAAAACACATTGCCGGAATTGCAATCCTCGACGGCATTTATCTTGCTTCCGGCGATGTTAACGGATCGGGCAGCCTCTCGGCCGCAGATGTTCTGCTGATAAAAAAACGGATCGGAAATATCGTTACCTCCTTTTCTGTAGGCGATTGGCTGTTCAATAATGTACCTGTTATCGTTAACGGGAGCAATGTGACCCAGAACTTCAACGGATTGTGTTATGGTGATGCAAATGCCTCCTTCACCCCCCCCTCCAAAGGATTGAACAGCCATGAAGGACTGAAAGCTGTTTCTGGCGCCCTAATGATAGAATCGGCCGTTCCCGTGCAGGGAGATATTACCATACCGGTTTATGCAACCGATATTCAAAACCTGGGATCATTCCAGTTTACCCTCCGCTATAATCCCGAAAACCTATCCTTCAAAGGAGTTGACCAATGGTTTGAAGGTATCGAAAATGTGACCATCGGCAATCCGAAACCCGGAGAGCTGACCTTTGTGTGGGCAGCCGACATGAGTGGGATAACCATTTCGAACGGGACATTGGCCCATCTTCATTTTTTCTCCGGATCGGCAACCGCTTCACCTGTAACATGGTCCGACACCCCAACCATGCGTGAATTTGCCGATTATAACGGGGCCATCTTCTCCCCTGTTTATGTGAATGGAGGAGTCGGAAATGCCTCTGGAATTGAAGATGCGGTAAACGAACAAATATTGATTTACCCCAATCCGGCCAAAGATTTTATTGTCGTAAAATCAAAGGAGACCATACAGGAGATAACCATTGTTACCAGCGCCGGTAAAGTCATTTTCAACCAGCCCATAAATGCAAAAGAAACCCGGATCCCTGCCACAGGTTTTGGAACCGGATTGTTAATGGTTCAAATTCATACCCATACAGGTACATTCAATAAAAGTTTAATGATTGAAAAATAACAAGGTCCCGGCCTGAATTTTAAAATAATGAGCGGCTGTGCTGGTATCCGGATTTTACCAATGCACAGCCGCTTCCTGTTGTAACTCTATTCAATAGTAACCACCTATATTCCAAAATATGGAGAGTAAAGACCAAAAATTTGATTTTGACGATATTCTGATTCAACCGGCCATAACCAGTTTGGTTAATTCCCGGAAAATGGTTTCGGTTTTTGATGAAAACCACATGCTGCCTCTTTTTACTGCACCCATGGATACGGTTACCGATTCTGACCACCGGGATGTTTTCCGCAAAAACAATATATATGCAATCGTACCCCGCACGGAGACCAAACACTTCACCCTTGATAACTGCTATCAATTGAACGATTGGATGGCGCTGAGCCTGGATCAGTTCGAACAATTGTTTGAAGCCGGATACCCCGTCCCTGTTACCGGGAAACTTCAAATCTGTATTGATATCGCGAACGGGCACATGAAACGGTTGACCGACCTCGTACGAAAAACCAAAGAAAAATTCGCGGGCCATTTATCGATTATGGTTGGAAATGTGGCACATCCCGGGACTTTTTTTGAATTATCGGCTGCGGGGGCCGATTTTGTAAGGATCGGGATCGGAAACGGATCGGGTTGCAGTACCTCGGTCCACACAGGAATCGGATATCCGCTGGCCAGCCTCATCCACGATACTTTTATGGAAAAGGGCCGCCGCGGGGGTAAACATGCAAAAATCGTTGCCGATGGCGGCATCAAGAAATATGCCGACATCATCAAAGCGCTCGCCTTAGGCGCAGATTATGTAATGTGCGGCGGTATATTCAACAAAGCACTGGAATCAGCGGGACATACCTATTCGGCCAATAAAAAGTTTGACGGTTATACCGTACCGGGCGATCAGGTTGACCAATACAGCAGTGAGGTCAGAACAGCATTTAACATGGGATCGGTGTTTTATAAAAAATTCCGGGGGATGAGCACCAAGGCAGTCCAGGCACACCTGGGCAATGAAATCCGGTCATCGGAAGGGGTAACCCGGATGGTTCAGGTTGAATATACGCTGGAAGGATGGACAGAGAATTTCATTGACTATCTTTCATCTGCCATGTCGTACACCAACAGCATGGACCTACCCTCTTTTATCGGAAAACCGGATTGGAATTTAATTTCACAAAACAGCCTGAACCGTTTCAATAAATAATGAGTGATAAAATCACCACCGGTTTTCTTTTTCTGATTCTGGCTGTTTTTTTTCTGACGGGATGCAATGTCACGAAAAATTTTGGGCCCAATGAATACCTGCTTATCAGAAATAAAATCAAGGTAGCCGGACATAAAGTCCCGGCGGAGGAATTGGAGCCATACCTACAGCAACATCCCAATAAAAAGCTTATCGGATTATTCAGGGCCAACATCGCTTTTTATAACATGGGAAGCAAGGGCAAAGACACCAAATTTAAAAAGTGGTTGCGGACAAAAGTCGGAGTTGCGCCGGTATTACTCGATACCAGTATGGTTTCCGTTTCGATCAAACAGATGGGCATTTATCTGGGAAACAAAGGGTATTTCCATTCGAAAATCACCGATTCGATCCGGTATAACAAGAAAAAAGCCACGGTTGAATATTATATTCAAACCACCGTTCCTTATACGGTCAGGACGATTGCATACGCAATCCCCGACACCCAGGTAGCCGGCTTTGTTTATAAAGATACCGCCAGATGCTTGATCAGGCCCGGAAAAAATTATGATGCCTATCTTTTCGACGATGAACGCAGCCGGATTACGGTCAACCTTCAGAATGCCGGCTTTTATAATTTCTCCAAGGGGTTCATTGTTTACCGGATCGACAGCAATTTCCGGAAAAATCAGATGGATATCATCCTGGAAATCACCAATCCGGTGGTACCTTCTTTCGACGATTTCAATATGGTCGTCCAGGCGCCCCACAAACGCTATTTTATCAATAAAATATATATCTACCCGGAATTCGACCATTTGGTCAGGGATACCAGCCGATACGATACACTGGTAAAAACCTATCAGAGCGCTATCGAAGGGCAGCCTCCCGGTACCTTTTATTTCCTCTACAGAGATAAATTCAAGGTTAAACCCCGAACCATCGCCCAGGCCATATTTTTATCATCCGGTTCAAACTATAACCTGTATGATGTCAAGCAGACCTATTCATCCCTGTCGGGTCTCCAGGTATTTAAATATATAAACCTCCAGTTCATCGAAACCCTTGATCCTTCCCCTTTACGGAGCCGGGGAAAGGACATTTTAAATTGTAAGGTTGAACTTTCCCGTTCACCGGCCCAATCTTTTTCAGTCACCACCGATGGTACAAATTCAGGTGGCGCTTTTGGGATCCAGGGGAATCTCGGATATCAAAACCGCAATGTTTTCAGAGGGGCCCAGCTCTTCAGGATCAACCTGAGCGGTTCGCTCCAGATGCAGGCATCGGGTGGGAGCAGCAGTACCGGCTTTTTCAACACCGTTGAACTTGGTATCAATGGCGCCCTGACTTTTCCCCAGTTCCTCCTCCCGATCAAACCGGAAAAACTTCCAAAATACTTCAAGCCTAAGACCACCATTACCATTGGTTACAACTACCAGCATCAGGTTGATTATGACCGTCATATTTCCAATATTACCTTCGGATATACCTGGCTGCAAAATGAAAAGATCCGGCATACCCTGAACCCCATTGAGGTTTCGCTCGTTAAAATATTTACGGATGCCTATTTTGATTCGGTCATCAACGCTCAGCCCGACAAGCGGCTGAGAAACCAATATACCGACCACATGGTAGCCGGACTGAAATATTCGTTTACCTTCAGTAATCAGCAAGTCAATAAAGTCAAAGACTTCTTCTACATCCGTTCAAATCTTGAAACCGGGGGTAACCTGCTCTATGCGATCGACCAGATTTTTAAAATCCCGATAGGCGACAGCGGGATGTACACCCTTTTTGGATTGCCCTATTCCCAATATGTCAGACCGGATATTGATTTCAGGTATTACAACATCCTGGGAAATAATTACTCCTTTGTTTACCGTTTTTATGGCGGTATCGGAATACCTTATGCCAATTCAACCGTCCTTCCTTTTGAAAAGGCATTTTTTGCAGGAGGGGCAAACGGGATGCGGGGCTGGAAAATGTATTATCTTGGGCCGGGGAGTTATCACTCGGATAACCAGGATGCTTTTAACCAGATCGGGGATATTCAACTGGAAGCCAATGTCGAATTCCGTTTCCCCATTTACCAATGGTTGCGGGGCGCGCTCTTTATTGATATGGGAAATATCTGGCTACTCCAGGAAGCGCCCGATCTGCCGGGGGGGAAATTTATATTCCCCGATTTCATAAATCAAATTGCCATTGACGCGGGATTTGGTATTCGCTTGGATTTCGATTTCTTCATCTTCAGGATCGATCCAGCCATCCCACTGAGGGTTCCCTGGTACCCCGAAAACGACCGTTGGTATTTTGATAAAATGCGATTTCAGGACATCATCTGGAATTTTGGTATCGGATATCCCTTCTGACCTTACAATGTTTGAAAATACCCCTGGTCAATGAGAATAAATCAAATCATTATTGCGATATCCGCCTGAGGTATTCCAATACCAATCCTGAAACAGAACCCCGGTACTTTCAGCCCAGTCATTGAACTTCATGTAGGCTTTATTGATTACCGCCCCTTCTTCCAGATATCTGAAATGCCCCGGTAAATGCAAGGCCCACGGCAGGTTATTTCTCGATTTATAATATCTGAAGAATTCAGGCTTACTGTTATCTGATAACGTTCCAAAGAGAGAAGTATCCGCTTGGTCTGTCGGTGGAAAATCGGGCAGATGAACCTCCCGTTTACGGTCTCCATCAATAAAAAGAAACGGGTTGTAGGGAGGGAGCCCAAACCCGGCCACCGGAATGGGATTCTTTAAATCGATGGTCAATACCACCGTATCGGGCGAAATAAAGGGATTTCCCGGTAATGTATTGGTTACTGTTCCGTCTTTGGAGGGCAGGAAGAGATTGCAGGCATCATCGAAGGCTATAACAACTGCTTTTTGCTGACCCGTTTCAAAACCTTTATCATCCACAGAGATGAATCCTGGTTTCAGCCTGGCTCCATTGACCCGGGTTAAAAGATTTGTATCCAAGTATAACTGAAACCCAAACCCATTGTGCTTTATCGTTCCTATTGCTTCCACAACCAGGGTAACTTTGACCTGTACGACCTGATTCAGAAAATTGGTAATCAGATTAAAACGGTAGCCGACCACCATATCATTAAAGTCGTTGTCACCGGCATCAGGCCAGGAATCTTCAAAAACAAGATAACCGAATTCCATTTCATTGGGACAGTAATTATTGAATGACTTCAGGGTGTCCTGAGGATAATCGTCAAAGGGATCGGTTACACCATCACCATCGATGTCGCTGCTGACGGTATCAGGTATCAAACCTTCAAAGAGTATATGGATAACCTGGCCCTCCATGGGAATTACTTTTTCTGTTTTCAGCTCCAAATTGGTTGTAACAATGGTGATTTGGTTTTTCCATAGCGGCAAGGATTGTACCGTTTCAAAGATGCCGTCGGAGTTGGTAGTCCCGGAAAACATTAAAAGACCTCCATTGGCAGGGCTTTCTGTATAAATATTGAAACGGACAAAGGGTAAGGGGTTATCATTGTTATCAATTGCTTCAACGGTCAGTTTCACATTCCGGCTCACCGGCCAGCTAAAAACCCGTTCTACGATCAGCTGGTCCATCGATTTTTCCGACGTTTCCCACCCCTTTTCCTCCTTTGTTTTGGTGCAGGAATTCAGCACAAACAGTGAAAGGATAACAGTAAAAACAAAAAACTGAGTTGACTGTATGAAAATTTTACAGATAGACATCGTTACGATCGGACTTCAGATAAATAGTAAGGTTCAAAGATACGCCATTTGTCAGAAAAAAGCAACAGGCCGTGAAGAGCACGGCCTGTTGCTGAACGGAGTCTTAACAATGAATTAATGCGTATATATTTTTGAATTGTCACGGTATCCGGGATTGGTATTGATATACCAGTCGGGATAAAGGGCCCCGGCGCTTTCGGCCCAGTTATTGAAGAACAGATAACCGGTATTGATGGCTTCGCGTTCGAACATATAGCTGAATTTATCTGACAGGTTCATGGCCCAGGGCAGGTTTGTTTTGGTTTTATAATAACGGCCAATGGCTGGCTGGCTGTCGTCGGAATAGGTCCCGAAATCCGAACCATCCACTTTGTCGGTGGGGGCGTAATCAGGCAGATGAACCTCCCGGTTACGGGTTTTATCAAGGCTCACAATGATAAAAGGATTGTAGGGAGGAGTTCCTATCTGGGCAATGGACACAGGTTCTGTAAAATCAATGGTCAGATGCAGGGTATCGGGTGTAACATAAGGGGCTCCCCGTTCCGTATTGGTGCCAACACCATGTCCGGGAGGCGGTAATCGGTCGTAAACATCATCATAGACAATAACCACCGCCTTGCTCTGTCCCGACTCTGTCCCGTTGGGTGATAGAGAGATATATCCATGACGAAGGTCAAAACCGGTCACATTTTGTACAAAATCCGGGGCAATGGGCATTTGAAATGCAAATGCATTGTGGAGGCTTGCCCCCATTGCTTCCGTAATGATTGTCGATTTAACCTGTGCAACCTGGTTCTGGGCATTGGTAATCTGATTAAAACGATAACTTACTACCAAATCGTTAAAATCATAATCACCCTGGCTTGGATAAAGATCTTCGAAGGCGAGGGTACTATATCCGGTTATATTGGGATAATAATTATTAAAAGCCTTTGTAGGGTCTGTCGGATAATCGTCCGAAATATCGGGTACCCCGTCTCCATCCTGATCCGGTTGGGTTGTTGTGACGACAGGCATTCCATCTGTATTTATCCCTGTAACCGGATTGGCTTTCAGATAGAGAATCCCGTCATTGAAATCCTGATCAGAGCCACTATCCCTGCGCCAATCTTCAAAAGCGAACAGGACAGAATGACGTCCCACGTCTTTTAACAAAATGGTATGCTTCTGAAGCGTGGGATTGGTTTCGGGATTGAGCGACGGAATTGAATAAATCCGGTAGTTTCCATTGGTGATCTGTGTCCCATTCCAACCATTGGCAAAAATAACCCATCCGATCGACTTACCTGCAGGATACTGGCCCAGGTAGACTTTATTTCCCGGATTTAATCCGCCGCCACTGCCTGCATTTGACATGTTCGGGAACACTACCTTAATTGAATCAATTTCGCTGGCAGAAACCGGTGGATCATCGGTGTCGAAAGCAAAAAAACCAACAGAATTTTTCCATCCGGCGCCCTCGGTGATATACGTTACCCACACATCGCACAATTCGCTTAAGGGGAGGTTATCGGGAACGGTATTAGCAAGATATTCGGGATGATACACAGGTACCGGCTGGTATTCGGGCAAGGTGGCATTCAGGTCATTTAACAGGGTGGCATCAACCACATCATTTGGAGAGACGAGGTAATTGGGGACCCCCTGGCTGTTAAATGTACCCATATAATAAACACCGGGAAGGGGACTTGGGGTCAATTCCACAGAGCTTTTCAATGCAACCGGGTTGGGTACCAGACCGCCAAAAATGCCTGCAACCTTGTTGTCCTGGATCGGGAAAGATTTTTCCCTGACCAAACCCACATAGCTGTTTGTGACCACTACCCTTTTCAGATAATTGGGTAGTGGCTGGGTTGTAACCCACATACCCGAATTATCGGTTACCCCGCTAAACATATAAACACCCCCGGAGTCAGGACTGGCAGTATAGATATTGAACCTGACATTGGAAAGGGGGTTATCCGTATTATCACGGGCAATAACAGAAAGAGAAACCTGATGCATTGTGGTCCAATTAAAATTATAAGGAACCACCAGCTGGTCCATCGGTTTGATTGTGTTTTCAGGGTTATCCTCCTCTTTCTTACTGCAAGAGCTTAATATGCCCAGGATCAAAATAATTCCGGGGATAACCAGAAATATTGACCACTTATTTTTTAGCTGTTTCATATGTTAAAATTTGTATTATTGACAAAATCGGGTGTAAAAATACAATGGGGAAACACCATTCACAAGACATAATGAGTAAATGTAGGTTATTAATTTGTATCCGTGGTAAAAGCGGCAAACAGGCCATTGTTCGTTCATGATGGATTATTTACCTGAAAAAAATAATTCTGGACAAAACGCTATTTCCGGATCGAATTTATGAAGTTAACGGCAACCAGCCGGTCGTACAATGAACCATTTTCGCAAAGATAGGTCAGGATAGAATAATCATTTTCCGTCTCCCAATGGTTTCCTTCAATAAAGCCAACATCCCCTGCCGTTGTATTGTTTTCCTTAAAAAGAACCAGATAATTATAGTAACCCTGTTTCAGGAAGAGCTTTAATTCATATCCTCTCCTGTCAAAATTAAATGACATCCGGCTATTATCATCGAGCTCCCATCTCGTCAGCTCGCCAACAATGAAAAATTGGCCTGTGGTTAGAAGGACAGGATAAGGAAGAAAAAAATGGACCCAGGCATAATCCGCTTCGGTATTGCTGTTATCGGCATGTTCCTCATTTTTAATAAAAAATTTACCATTCAGTTCCTCTTCAAATACATATTGTTTGAATGTTCGGGGCAGGTCGCTGACCAGGGTTACCTGGTTAACAGAATCGAACGCTATTTTGGCAATTCTTTCCGATTGATATCGAAGGCTTTTTATGTCAAATGAACGGAACTGATTTCCTGCATCAAAGGCAATGGCTTCATCAAACCGGTAATCCAGTTCATCGCCCCTGATAAATCTTGGTTTTCCCAACAGCAAAGCATTGTCATATCGACCATTTTGTTGGATCACGACTTTAATCTCCCGGGAGATATCAACAACCGAAAAACCATTCAGTTTCACCATCACATCGATCTGTTGCCGGGTCAGGTGATCATCCATCCGTGAACTCTGGGAAACCGTTCCGGTTGCAACAACCGGCGAAACTTCAACCACCATAATCCGCCATGTAAACACAATCCGCGAAGGCTCTTCCTCATAAACGACCAACAGATAATTTCCCGAAATCCGGGGTTGCATATTGACGGTAGGGAAAAAACCGGTATAATGGGTATATGGAACGGTTGTGTTGTAGGAATATTCAAATTGATCGATATTCTCTTCGCGGAACCCGTTTAGATAGTCAATGGGTGAAATGGCAGAAGAGCTATTCCAGTCGGACTGGCAATGAAGAACGGTATATTTAAACCTCCGTATTCCCGGGTTGAGGTCGTCGAATGAAATCGTTATTTTTTCTCCGGAATGAAGCTGAATGATGGGGGCCGACAGGTCAAATCCCGACTTATAAACCTGAACCGTATGGATATCCGGATCATAAACTGCATTTTTATTGGGAAGTTCAGCAGCAAAAACAGACAGGTGGAACAATAAGCCCATAACAATGCAGTTCCTGAAAACAGTTACACTCCAGCTCATCCGGGCAAAGAGGTTGAGGTGTTGGATGGTTGCTTTTATTTTTTCCATTATTGCCGTTGATATGAAGCCCGCCTGAATTCGGCACAGATGATTGCCGTTGCAACCGAAGCATTGAGTGATTCCGCTTTTCCGGTTTCCGATGGTCCAAAGGATGGAATAACCAGTTTCCGGGTTATAAACGGTTCCAGTTCCGGGGATATTCCATGCGATTCATTCCCGATCAGGATGACGGCTTCTACAGGAATATCCTGTTTAAAAAGATTATCGCCTTCAAGAAAAGCGCCGAAGACCGGAATTTTTAACGATAACCCGGAAAGTACCTTTACCAGGTCACAATAGATTACCCTGACCCTGGCGATAGAACCCATGGTAGCCTGGATGACTTTGGGGTTATAAAGTTCCACCGTTTGTTCGGAACAAAACACGGTCGTGATCCCGAACCAGTCGGCAATCCGTATGATGGTACCCAGGTTCCCCGGATCGCGGATATTGTCCAGGGCAAGATAGAAACAGCCTTCAGGATGAAGGGATCCGGGTTCAGGTTCAGGTGTAAAAGGAGGAGGTTCAGGAATTTCCACGACAGCCAGTACCGGGCTTGGAGTTGACAAGGTTGAAATACGCTCCATTTCCTGAGGCAGGGTTTCGAAGAATGGAATTCCTTTTTTGATAAGCAGGGGGCCATTGGCAAGAATCCACGAAGGTGAACCATACACAGCAGCAATACTGAAACTACCGGAGATAAGGTCACCCACTAATTTTTCGCCTTCGGCTATAAACTGTCCGGATTTTTCGCGGTATTTTTTAACGCGGAGAGCTGAAACATATTTAATCTGGCCAGAAGAAAGCATAAAAAAACCGGAATTGGATCTTCCGGTATAAAATTACAATTTTTACGCTTTATTCGGCAAAAACTTCAAAGCCAATCTCTATCTGAACATCTTTATGCAGGTGTATCCTGGCTTTATAGTTTCCAAGTTCTTTAATATGTTCATGATCAACATGGATCTTTTTACGATCGATCTCAACATTAAACTGATCTTTAAGCGCCTGGGCAATTTGTATTGCATTGACCGACCCGAAAATTTTCCCACTTTCAGCGGCCTTTGCGCCGATCTTCACTGTAATATCTTTCAAGGTTTTAGAAAGGTCTTCAGCTGCGTTTTTGACTTTGGCCTCTTTATGTGCTTTTTGTTTCAAGGTTTCGGCCAACACTTTTTTATTGGATTCGGTAGCCAAAATTGCAATCCCCTGGGGAATCAGGAAATTTCTGGCATAACCAGCCTTGACATTGACTTTTTCATTTGTGTAGCCCAGGTTGAGCACATCTTGTTTTAAAATAACTTCCATGGTTCCTGCCTCCTTATTTTAATAAATCTCCAACATAGGGCAATAAGGCAATGTGCCGGGCCCGTTTGACTGCCTGTGCGACTTTCCGCTGGTATTTTGTGGATGTGCCGGTGATGCGGCGCGGAAGCAGTTTCCCTTGTTCATTGATGAATTTGATCAGGAAATCTGCATCTTTATAATCGATATATTTTATTCCGCTTTTCTTGAAGCGGCAATATTTCTTCTTTTTGGTATCGACCGCGATCGGGGTCAGATATTTTATTTCGCCTTGTTGTGGTGCTGCCATGTTTGATAAATTTTGGGGTTACTGTATTTTTTCTTCTTTTGCTGCTTTTGCCTTATTGCGTTTCTTTTCGCTGTAGGCAATCATGTGCTTGTCAAGGACTACAGTCAGAAAGCGGAGAATCCGCTCATCGCGTTTAAAGGTCACTTCCCATTCCCGGATCAAGGTAGGTTCGGCCATGAATTCAATCAAATGGTAAAACCCGGTCGATTTTTTCTGAATGGGATAAGCAAGCTTGCGCAATCCCCAATGATCTTCGAAGACAACCTCGGCGCCTTTGCTGACGAGGAACTTCTGATACTTTTCTACCGTTTCCTTCATCTGTTCATCAGACAAAACGGGAGTCATAATGAAAACGGTTTCATACTTTTTTAACATTTCTTGTTGATTTTTAATGAATTTATAATTTTCAAAAAGGATTGCAAAAGTAGGAAAAAGAAATCACACTACCAAATGGCAAACTTCTCTAATTTTGCTTCCCGGTTCATCCACAACCCTTTCTATCGCAAAAATATGTTCAAAGTCCGGTATCCAGTAATAGCGCTGTTTGGCGTTGGTTGTTTTTTGTTGGTGATTTTAATCAATCTCCGGATCTTAGATGGAGATGGTAAAGGTTGGAGACATATTATCAACAGTGATGGACGCGGATATTATGCCTATTTGCCATCACTTATCATCGATGGCGATCCGACTTTTAAAAAGGGAGTGGAACGGGAATCCAGGTTTTTAGGAGCTTTAAAGACAAAACTTACCAACATGTTGTCGCCAATCATGCGGCAAG
>DYSO01000224.1 GCA_020718225.1 Draconibacterium orientale
TTCATCGGGCTACAGCAGCTTAAATTATTTTATGTTTTTATACTGGACTCATACAAGAATATTAGATGTAAGGTACTCATGTGTTTATGGAACTTTCGGATAGGGTGATCTAATAACTCATTTTTCTGATAAAATATTTCATGACCTATCAGTTTTTATAATTTGCCCTCACAGGTAATCCAGGGTATGCTGATTCGAACATAAGTTACCGGAAATTCATGCCATATTTTGATGCAATACCTGTAGCCGGGGCTTTGGTCAACTCCGGCTCAGCGACAGGGTAGAGGCGGGATATGTTGCAGTAAAGGAGATCGTTGGAAAAGCAGGGATTTACATTGTAATTGGACTTGCAGTGGTTGCAGCGGCTTATGGTTACGTTACGCAGGGTTTCATGGCAAACCTGATGGGCAGGTCAACCTGGTATTCGGTTCCACTGTCCATTGGTTCATTTCATTTGTTTATTAACTTTGACAAAAGGTTTTAAAATTGCAGGAAAGCCAGTGAAATAATATTTCCATCGGATGATGGTGGTATTGAAAATGAGAATTTTTACGAGAATTTTTATGAATTATTGCCCGTAATCGCTGTATGGGTTTATAAATCACAGTTTTGACGTTAAAAAATAAAAAGAATGAAAACCTATCTTGATTGTATTCCTTGTTTTGTTCAACAGTCATTGAGGGCAGGGCGAATGGTTACTTCTGATGAAATAATCTTAAAAAGGATACTTGATGAAACTTGTGCTCTGTTAAGAAATATTTCGATGCAGTCCACCCCAGCAGAAACCGGTGGAATGGTGTATGAAATTGTCAGAAAAATAACCGGCGTAAATGACCCTTATAAAAAAATAAAAGAACAACATATCCGGGAAACAAAAGCCATCTATCCCGAATTGGAATATCTGGTTGAAAATGCTGATGACAGGCTTCTTACAGCAGTTAAAACAGCCATTGCCGGAAATATTATCGATCTTGGGATAAATAAATCATTTGACATTCTGAAGGATGTAGTTGATATTTTAAAACAGGATTTTACCATTTCAGATTATGATGCATTTAAAATGCAGTTGGAAAAAACGACCACCATCCTCTACATCGGCGATAATGTTGGAGAGTCCGTTTTCGATAAAATTCTCATTAAAGAACTTGGAAAGCCTGTACAATATGCCGTTCGGTCTGTCCCTGTCATCAATGATGTAACCATGGAAGATGCCATTGCATCCGGTTTGGATGAGGTTGCCGAACTCATTGATTCGGGCTGTAAAACGCCGGGAATTGTGCTCCGCCAGGCCTCAAAACAATTTCTTGAACGCTTCTGGTCGTCAGATCTCGTAATCAGCAAAGGGCAGGGCAACTATGAGGGATTGTCAGATTGTGGCCGACAGATCTTTTTCCTGCTGAAAACAAAGTGCCCGGTTATTTCAAATCATCTTAATGTAAAAGAAAATGCTATTGTTTTCCTCGAAAACCCTCTCTTTTTTCCTGCTGATGGCAGCAGCAACCTTTGAAGAAAACAATATTCCGAATTGTACTGCGCATCAGCAGCTACCAATCCATCCAAAACCGGTAAGGCAGCAATGCATCTTCACCGGCATAACTGACGCCGATCCTTGGCCCGGAAATAATATCCCTGGCATCCATTACAACATCTCTGTCTTCGATCCAGATTGCCGGATCGGTTTTATGCACAGACTTTTTTATTAGGTCAAACCCGGAATGGGAGTAATGGATTCCCAGGATCTTTGAAACTTTCCCGGGACCGATGCCGGAATCTTTGGTGATGGTTATTTTCCCTGAACGCTGCAACATGGTTTCCAATCCGTCGGCTGGCACGATCCCCCGGATCAATACCGCGTGGGGTATATCTTTTTCATTCGTAACTATATTAAATAATGAGTGCATGCCGTAACAGAGGTAAACATACGCCGTGCCGCCGCGGGCATACATCACTTCGGTGCGCGCGGTCCGCCGTCCGCCGTATGCATGCGATGCCTTGTCGGTCACGCCTGCGTAAGCCTCGGTTTCGCATATGATCCCCGAAGTAATGACGCCATCCATGCGGGTGACAAGGTGTTTGCCCAATAAGTCACGCGCAATCTGAACAACATCGGGGCGGAGGTAGAAGGAGCGGGGGAGGAGCATTTTTAATTTACGATATACGATTTACGATTTACGATATACGATTTACGATTTAATGCAGTCGAAGCAAACGAATGGGATTGACATGATCAGTTCGCCTTTTTCAGCGGCGATCTTGTTTAGTTTTTGTTCGATGATTGCAAATATTTGTTCCGTCTGATTTTCAGGCAGGCATGATTTCCAGGGTTCCATGAAATTGTTCCGGATGAAGGAGTGATTGAGAAAAGCCGATCCATCACCGTATTTCATTTTAAAGCCATCTATGTTGATGGTGTTGATGTCGAAGTCGGCGCTCAGGATCAATTCCTTCAGGTATTCGACTGGTTTTCTCTTTTCACTGATATGTCCTTTCATTTTTTCAATTTCCTCTTTCATCCCCATTGCCTGCAGGGTTTCCTCAAAAACATCATAGAATTTGACCATCGTATGCGGAAGGTTCATGGTGAGGACCATTTGGGCGCCATGACCGGCAACCCGGAAACATTCAGCCAGACACCTGGCCTGATTTGTGACGTTGTTCAGCCCATTGTTTGAAGTTATCAGTCCAAAGTATTTATCCGGAAAGGGAATCTCTTCGGCTATCCCCTTCACGATTTTGGCAAATACAATGTCTTTAACTTTCTTTTTAGCCGTGATCATTTCAATGGAATCCTGTGCAGGGTCCAGCCCATATATCCTGCAGGATTTTCCCATGCGTTCAGCCAGCTCCAGCATGGGGAACCCGCCGCCGCTGCCGACATCAAGAACGTTAATACTCGATTTCATCCTGACCGTTTCGAGCAGGGTTAGACCGAATGGGGCAGACCAGAGGGGGAGATCGTCGTAGGAGAGGGACATAAATAATTTACGATTTACGATTTACGATTTACGATATACGATATACGATATACGATTTACGATTTACGATATACGATTTACGAT
>DYSO01000071.1 GCA_020718225.1 Draconibacterium orientale
AAAGATTATTCTAAATCCTTTCACAGATTCACCGATTCTTACTCCCCGTTCGTCGGGAGGTTTGCTTTAAAGATCGATAAAGGCTATACGTGCCCTGCCCGCTGAAGTATCTTTGCTTCATCAACATCAAAAATAAAAAAAATGAAAACAACTACCTTAATAATCGCAGCCCTTTTTTCCTTTCAGACAAGTATTCTTTTCGCAGGCAACAATGATCCCCACACAGCCATCCTGAACAGAGAAACCGCTTCTGTCATTTTAATCAACCTGATCCCCATAATACCACAGGAAGCAACCTTTGAGGATGTTTCTGAAACAGGTTTATTCCTGGAATACATGGCCCCTGTTACTCCGGAAGAAGCAACCTTTGGGGATGCGCCCGAAGTCATTTGCCCTTTATTGACTCTGGTCCCGGTAATTCCTTTGGAAGCTACTTTTGAAGAAATTATTGAAAGTGACTTTTTTCTTGAAACCCTGGTTCCAGTCATTCCGATGGAAGCAGATTTTGAGGATACCCTGTTCAACAATATTCCGGACATGGTAAAACTTGCCCCGGTAACACCTGCCGAAGCCGATTTTGAAGAGCTCTCTTAACCCTATATATACGATCTGCCTAATGAAAAGAGGCTGTCTTATGATCATGAGACAGCCTCTTTATTTTTATCCCTGCAAAGATGAAATGTCAGAATAATCGCCGGAAAATATCCATTGTAGAAGAAACAGGTATTACAGTCTTTCTGAAACTGCTTTCCAATCTACCAGTTTCCAGAAATCGGCGATATAGTCTGGGCGAACATTTTGTTTATCAAGATAGTAGGCATGTTCCCACACATCGCAGGTCAGAAGCGGGGTAGCTCCGTGTTTCAATGGGTTACCGGCATTGCTTTCCTGAACGATTTCCAGGGCGCCATTCTCTTTTTTTATCAGCCAGGCCCACCCCGAACCAAAAAGGGTAGCTGCTGCATGGGAGAATTTTTCTTTAAACTCACCAAATGACCCAAAAGAGCTGAGGATTGCTTCCTTCAGTTTTCCTTCCGGTTCGCCTCCTCCCTGGGGGTTTAAGCAGTTCCAGTAAAAGGTATGGTTCCAGACCTGGGCGCCGTTATTGAATATACCGCCACCGGATTTACGGATAATCTCTTCGAGGGGGACATTTTCAAATTCAGTGCCGACAATCAGCTTATTCAAGTTATTTACATACGTTTGATGGTGTTTCCCGTAATGAAACTCGATGGTCCTTTTGGAAATATAAGGCTCCAATGCATCCAGTGCATAGGGAAGCCTGGGAAGTTCATGTATCATTTTTCGATAATTTTAAAGGTTTAACTCAATGTGGCAAAGGTACATCACATTTTGTAATTTCACACGGAAATCGAAAATAGATCAGGAAAGAAAAAATCATTATCCACTTTACTATACAAAGTCCAAACTTATAAATATCTTTGAAAAGAAAAGGGAAGATGAAAAAGAAATTGCGGAAGTTGAAGTGCCCGGGAAATACCAAAAAAGAAGAGAACCAAAAAATGAACAACCGGGGCCAGTTTGTTTCCAGTCCATTCAAGAAAACAGTATAATACCATGATCAACAGAAGAACCACCGAAGCGCAACTGAAGGAGAGTGAAGAGCGATACCGTAGCCTTATAGAACAATCGCCAGATGTCATTGTAATTCACTGCGAAGGGAAGATTGAGTATATCAACCGGGCAGGCATCAGCTTGTTTGGCGCTTTCGGTGAGCGTGAAATACTTGGACATTCTACCCTTGAGTTTATCCATCCTGACGACCGGCAGAGGGTCCGACAACGTATTGAAAAAGCTTTATCCACTGGTACGGTCGCCCCTAAAACAGAGGAGCGGTTTTTGCTTCCTGACAACAGAATTGTATATGGTGAAGTCACCGGGTTACCAATGACCTATCAGGGAAGGCCAGCCATGCAGGTTATTATCCGGGATATTACAGAACAAAAAAGAGTATCTGCTGCAATACAACTAAAAGAAAAACAGCAAGCGCTGATCCTCAATTCACTTCCGGTTATTCTTTACAGGGTAGGGCTGAGTGAACAACTTCCCACAACCTGGATTTCTGATCAGATAACAGAAATTACCGGATTTTCACCTAGGGCATTTACCGACGATCCTTTGTTTTGGGAATCCCGGTTACATCCTGAGGAGCGTGAAGGGATAAAAAAAAAATACAGGACCTTTCTGACCAACCACTCCGTTACCATTGAATATCGCTTTTGTTGTGCCAATGGTCTTTATCGCTGGTTTACCGATCATCTGATTGTAATTCTTGATGATGGGGGAACCCCTGTCGATACTGCAGGCATTTGGATTGACATTTCAAAAAACAAGCAAACCGAAATTGCGTTACAGGAACATGAAAGAAAATACAGGTTATTGGCTGAGTACAGCGCCGATGTGATCTGGATAATGAATGCAGATAAAAAATTCACTTACGTAAGCCCATCTGTAGAAAAGCTAAGAGGGTATACTCCCGAAGAAGTCATGCAACAATCCTGGGAAGCGGTGTTAACCCCGGAATCACGTTTTGTTGCCGAAGCAGAAATGGAATCGGTTTTTTCAAAAATCGGAAAGTTAAATTACGATTTTACCCCCAAACCGGTTGAACTTGAACAGCCATGCAAAGATGGGTCAACCGTTTGGACAGAAGCTGTTGTACAGCCCATGTTTGGTGATAAAGATCAGATTTTGGGATTTGTCGGGGTTACCCGCAATATTTCGGAAAGGAAATTAGCGCAGGAGGCGCTGCTACAGGCAGAACGGCGGTCAAGCGGACTCATTGAACATGCAAGTGACGGAATTGTAATGATCAGCCTGGATGGCCTGTTTTCATATATCAGTCCACCGGCTTTCAAGATATTTGGTTACAGCCCCGACGACATTGATTTAAAAAATCCGGAAGAATTAACCCATCCGGATGATCGCCCTATGGTTATTGAAACGCTTAACAGGCTGATACAGGACCCACTGTTGGTGCCCACCATTCGATATCGCTTCATGCATAAGGACGGGAACTGGCGATGGATTGAAAGCACATTTAGTAACCTGCTGAATGTAGCCGGAATTCAAGCGTTGGTTATTAATTTCCATGATATTACCGATAGCAAAAATGCAGAAGAAGAACTCCTTCGCGCAAAGATTAAAGCGGAAGAGAGCGATCGGTTAAAATCGGCCTTTCTTGCCAATATGTCCCATGAAATAAGGACCCCGATGAACACCATTATCGGGTTTGCCAGTCTGCTTTCAGATCCTGAACTTTCAGATGAAGAGCGAAACCGGTTTTCGGAGATCATTCAATCGAGGTCGGAGGACCTGTTACACCTGATCAACGACATTTTGGATATCTCCCGGATCGAATCGGGCAATGTTACCGTATTAAAAGAAAGGGTTTCCCTGAATGCCATCATCGACGAGATGGAATCGGTTTTCGGTGAAAAACTGCGAAGGATAAAAAAAACACATCTTATTCTCTCAACAGAAAAGGGACTTTCCACACACCTGTCGGATATGAAAACCGATGGATTTATTCTGAAACAGGTTTTTTCAAATCTCATTGATAATGCGATCAAATACACGGAAACCGGTTCAATCCGGTTTGGTTACCATCCTCCGGATGAGAATAGAATAACCTTTTTTGTGAAAGATACGGGCATTGGCATCTCGCCCGAATATCAAGAGGTCATTTTCCAACATTTCAGGCAAGCCGACTCAACGAACACCTACAAATATGGTGGAGCAGGACTGGGCCTCTCCATTTGCAAGGGTTCAATCACCCTCCTGGAAGGTGATATCCGGGTTGAATCAGAACCCGGGAAAGGGAGTACCTTTCTGTTCACACTTCCTTATGAAGCTGCACCGGAAAGCCAAAAAAAGACCATTTCAGTACCGACCGGTGATAAAGTCAAATGTTCATACCGGTGGAATGGTAAAAAAATTTTATTGGTTGAAGACGAAGAGACCAATATGGAGTTTCTGAAGATCATCTTGAAACCCACACAGGCTGAATTGATTCCGGCTTACAGCGGGAAAGAGGTTGTGAAATTATATGACACGCTGGCCTCCCTGGACCTTGTTTTGCTTGATATCCGGTTGCCGGATGCCAGTGGGATAGACCTGGCTGGTGAAATCAAAAAAATGCATCCCGACCTGCCTGTCATTGCACAAACAGCCTATGCCATGTCATCGGATAAACATAAAATTAAAGCAGCCGGGTGCGACAATTATATTTCAAAACCAATCAATAAAAACAAACTGCTTGAAATGATTTCCGGCTATTTTGAATAGAGAAACCTTTACCCTAAAGCAACATCAAGCAACATCATCGTTGCAAAACCCATCATAGCCCCAATGGTCGAAAAATCTGTTTCATGACCTGATTGTGATTCTGGGATTAATTCTTCGATGACAACAAATATCATGGCGCCGGCAGCAAAAGAGAGGGCATAAGGAAGCAGGGGTGTCATTGAAAGAACCAGATATGCCCCCAGAACTCCGGCAACCGGTTCGACGATACCCGATAATTGTCCATAAGTAAATGCTTTATGCCTTGAAAAGCCTTCTCTTCTTAACGGGATAGAAACAGCAGCCCCTTCGGGAAAATTTTGCAACCCGATTCCAATGGCCAGGGCAACAGCGCCTGCCAGCATGCCTGTGTCGGGATTGTTTGCCAATGCCCCGAAAGCAATACCAACCGCAAGGCCTTCCGGGATGTTATGAAGCGTTATTGCCAGGACAAGCAAAACACTTCTTTGCCATGTTGTTTTTATCCCTTCGGCATTATCGGTCGACAAACCCATATGGAGATGGGGCAATAGTTTATCAATCAGCAACAGAAAGGCGCCACCAGATAAAAATCCGACCAATGCCGGCACCCATGGCGTGGCGCCGTTTTCTTCTGCCATTTCAATGGCTGGCTTGAGCAATGACCAGAAACTTGCGGCAATCATCACGCCTGCAGCAAAACCCAGCATTGAGTTGAGAATTTTTTTATTGATGGTTTTAAAGAAAAAAACCATGGCTGATCCCAAGGCGGTAACAAACCAGGTAAACAAGGTGGCCCCAAGCGCTAATAATACCGGATTATAATCAAGTAACCAATTAAAATTCAAGGTACAAAGGGTTCATCGTTAATGACTGGAATTCTCTGGAATAAAAAGATAAAAATAGGTAATTTTCATCTACCGGCAATGCTATACCGCTGATAAAAAACGGATCGCTGCGTTAACAGGTTTTGAGATATAATCATGGCGCCCTGCATCGGGGGGTTTTTCCCGGTCATCTGTTTTGTTCTGAGAATCTGAACCGCTTTGTTGAAGGCAGGGTCAATGGTGTTTAAAATCGGGAAAAAGCCTTCGTTGTCAAGAATGTTCCTTCCGATGTAGGCTTTGATCATCGTACGGATGTACCGGTCGGATTTTGTAAGATCGTTGCCCTGGCGTTTGACTCCTTTCTTTTCTGCATATTTTATAAACGCTGCATACATGTCGCCGGAAACAATAAATTCCTGGTCGAACCGGTCCACATCGCCAAATCGCCGTAAACGGTCCCTATTACGATCGGTATAATCGAAGGCCCATTGATAAACCAGCCCTTTGTTGGTACATATATTAAAGTATCTCAACGTAGAATCTTTTTCGAGGGGTACATAGATATCGGGCATAATTCCGCCCCCTCCATATACGGTTTTTCCTCCGGGGGTGGTATACTGTAGTGAATCGGGGAATTTAATAGAATCGGGGTTTTCCAATTCCCCATTCAGAAAACGGTCCATAAAATCGCTGTTATAAGCATCCAGCCCGTTGTTGTATGGTCGTTGGATACACCTGCCCGTAGGGGTATAATACCGGGCCACGGTAAGGCGTAAAGCGCTGCCGTCTTTAAAATTCAACTGCCCCTGAACCAGTCCTTTTCCAAAGGTCCTCCGGCCCAGAATAAGGCCCCGGTCGTTATCCTGAATGGCCCCGGCAACAATTTCAGAGGCGGAGGCCGATCCTTCGTCAACCATAATCAGCAATTGTCCGTTTTCCAATAACCCATCTCCTTCTGATCTGAAAATTTCCTTTTGATGATTCATCCCCTCGGTATATACAACCAGGGTCTCCTTAGCCAGGAATTCACCTGCAACATCAATAGCAGCCTGCATGAATCCACCGCCGTTACCCCTGAGGTCCAGAATCAGTTTTTTCATTCCCTCGTTTTTCAGGGTCTCCAATGCATGGTGTACCTCATCGTGGGTAGTAGCTGAAAAGTTGTTAAGGCGGATATAACCGATGGCTGGTTCCACCATATAGGCGATATCCATGCTATAGGTTGGAATGACATCGCGGGTGATGGTATAATCAAGCAAACTACCAGCGCCTCTGCGAAAAATGGTGACCTCCACTTCGGTCCCTTTGGGGCCCTTAAGTTTGCGCATAACGTCGTTGTTGCTGATCCTGATTCCGGCAACATTATTCCCGTCAATTTTAACAATGCGGTCGCCGGCACGGATTCCCAGTTTTTCTGAAGGCCCTCCGGAAATGGGGTTAATGACCGTAACCGTATCGCTTTCAATCCGGAACTGAACACCAATTCCTTCGAAACTGCCGAGCAAAGGATCATTGGCTTCGTGAAACTCAGCAGCCGTAATATAGGCCGAATGGGGATCCAGTTTTTCCAACATCCCGCTGATCGCTTTTTCCTCAAGTCGAAGGTCGCAGATGGTATCAACATAATTCTCATGCACATACCGGATAATTTCACGGAGTTTGTCTTTTTTTAAAGCCAATCCGTCGAAGCCTCCGGTACGGTTTCCGAGAATGATGCCAAATAAAATTCCCAAAGCTAAAACCAGGGCAAATGCAATGGGCAGGTATACTGGATATTTTTTCTTTTCCATAAAGAGATATAAAAATTACTTTTGTGATCTGCATTCCGTTACCCGATCTTTGAAAAAGCAGGACAGCCGGGGTGGATAGCCTTAAAATGGATGCAAAGTTAAAGAATCCGCGTTGGAAAACCGGATTATCCCTGTATTATATAGAAAAATTTCGGATTTTTGTATCCGGTAAACAAATGATCAATGTTCAAATTTATCAGACCCGTTCTGTTTTTTCTCATCGTACTTGTTGGCAGTTCAGCCTTTTCAAAAAAACCGGAGGGGAATGGTGAAATCCCTGAACGGCCCTATGATAACAGCCATTTTCAGGTTATTGATTCACTGCGTATCCATTATCGTGTCTGGAACGACGACCTCCTCAACCCACGTGGGAAAGTTTTGCTCATTCATGGATTTTGCGGGTCGACTTTTTGCTGGAGGAATAATTTCGATACCCTTGTAACGGCACATTACCAGGTATATGCCATCGATTTACCGGGATTTGGGTACAGTGAACGATCGGTTGAGATAAACCAGTCACAAAGTAACCGTGCACAAATAATATGGGGGCTCATTGATAGCATTGACCGTGAAGATACCACCCGCTGGAATATTGTGGGTCATTCCATGGGTGGAGGAACGGCTGAGGCTGTGGCGCTGACCCGGCCGGAAAAGGTAAAGTCATTGGCCATTGTGAGCGGAATGGTCTTTATTAAAAATGATAATGTTGAAAAAACAGTAGTAGGACTTGTTAACCATCCCGTTTATAAAAAGATATTGTTGTCATATACGGAGAATAACTATCTTTCGTATAATAAATTCAGGAGGGAATTGAAAAAGACTTATGGGTTTCTTCCCGATTCTGCCACTGTGAACGGCTACCTTGATCCCTTGTTGATAGATGGGACGGCCGAGACTGTAGTCAACCTGCTCGCAAATTCAAATGAAGTTACTCCCTTACATGCGGATGGTTTAAAATCCCTTCCCGTGTTGCTGATCTGGGGAAAGAAAGACCGGACCATTCGCCTGAGTACCGGAAAAAAACTGAAACGTGCCGTTCCATCGGTCGAACTGATCATCATTCCCGATGCTTACCACATGCCGATGGAAACCCACCCGGATATCTTTAACCGCATCCTGGTGGGTTTTCTGGATCAGCATAATTAAAGGTTATTTATAATCTGCCGGGGGTGTGGTTGTTGATTTGGCCAGCCCCATTTCATTTTACATTTCTTCTTTATCCTATTTCAAAGCAAACATAAAAGGTAAAACCATATTGGCTTTTACCGGTTTTCCGTCTTTGATGGCAGGGGTCCATTTGGGCATCATTTTTGCAACCCTCAGGGCTTCTTCATCGCAACCGCTTCCGATTCCACTTTGGACTTTAAAATTAGAGAGGCTGCCATCCACATCCACATCAAACTGGATATAGACTTTTCCCTGTATCGTATCGTGTTTGGCTTTTTCCGGATATTTTATATTCTCAATTAAAAATTTTTGCATCGCTTTATGGTCACCCGGATACTTGGGCATTACATCCGGTTGCCCGGTTTTACCCTTGGGTTTATCTGCTGAGGCGGGCGGGGGCGGAGGGGGTGGCGGGGGCGGGGGGGGTGTTGAAGAAGAAGGGGTTGCCTGTTGCGTTCCGGTTGACGGTGCCGTTGCAGGCGTTTCTGTTTTCTTTACTTTTTTATTCTGATCCTGTGTTGCAGCGGTACCCTTGTTGACTGTAGTAAAAAAGAAGATGAGTCCGGCAATAAGAGGAAGCGCCAGGGCAACTTTTCCAATCACCCATGGCGAAGAGACATTTTTTGTCATCATAACCATTCGTTTTTTTAAGTGTGAATAATTAAATGTGTTAACAATAGCATTAAAAGCCAATCCGGTAGATTCAGCAAAAATTAATTTTTGATACTCGGTTTTCGATATTCCATTACCAATGACCCCCCGATCCGCAAGAAATTCATGAATGGATTTGAGTTCCGCACGGATCAACCAGATGAAAGGGTTAAACCACATAACGGCAGCAATAAACTCAGTCAGGAGCAGATCGAAAGTATGGGCCTGACGAATGTGGACCAATTCATGGATGAGGATGGTGTCGAAAGAATTTTTATCCATCTCTGTTTCGGGAATAAAGACCAGGTTCAAAAAAGAAAATGGGGCATATCCCCCGGGGAGAAGCATCACATTTACCTTTCCGGTTTGGTATAACTTTCCCCGGTTAATAAGTATCAGGATATGAACCAACCTGACAACATAGCGAAAAGCAAAAAACACAAACCCGGCCAGGAATAGGTATGTAATCATGCTGGTTAAAGAAAAAGGGCTGGTCTCCGTGTTTATAATTTGATCGGATGTCACCAGTACCGGATCAATTATGGTACGAAAAAGTTCCGGTGAAGCAGGGGTTGCAAACCGGATTGGGATAATAGGGATAAGAAGTGAAATGACGGGGGCAAATAAAAGGTAAAACCGGTTGATTTTGAAACAGGTTTCACGGCGCAGAAGCAAGGTATAAAAGAGGTACAGCGCCCCAAGGCAACAGGATGCCTTTAAAAGATAGAGCAGCAGATTATTCATTGTGTCGGTTTTTTTGATTTGTAATCTCCTGATTTATGATCTTGAGGATTTCTTCAAGTTCCTGTAATGAGGGTTTCTCTTCCCTGGCAAAAAAAGAGGCTAACGATTTAAAGGAGTTTCCAAAGTAATTCTGTAGAAAGTTACCCAGGTACCGGCGGGTATATTCACTTCGTTGTACCAATGGAAAATATTCATAGGTACGACCATACGCTTTATGGTTAACAAAACCCTTTTGTTCCAGTATCCTGACGATGGTTGAAATCGTATTATATGCCGGTTTTGGGTCGGGAAACCGTTGAAGAATATCGTGGATCACTCCTTTTTCTATCTTCCATAAAACCTGCATTACCTGCTCTTCGGCACGGGTAAGTTCAAGGTTGGATTGCCTCTGATTTTTCATTTTGGATCTCTTTCGGGGATTTAACCCATATAGCGATTTAATGGGCGATAAAGATACAACTAATTTAATAGTTTGTCAACTAAATTCTTAATATTATGCCGAATTTTTTATGGGTTATACCGAATAAAAGGGGTTATTCGCAGATTGGAAAGAAATAGTCCCTAAATAAGCCAGAAAGAGAGCGGAAACAGGATTCAGAAAGGTATAAGATGCCCTGTGGTCAATGCTGGATGCTCACACTATCGACAATATATTTTGATTCTCCCCTCCAGGGAAGTTTTCCGTTTTTCTCCTTGTAATGGACAACAACAATATAACCCTGGATTTGGTTAAATTTGTCAGCAACCTTTTGATTTTCGACTGAAAATAGAAACTTTTCGGAAGCGAGCACAACTTCTTTATTGCTTTGAACGCTGCTCATCACCAGTTCACCTTCATAAGTTTTGAAAATGGTCCCCCGGTATGAGAATTTCTGCAATAGCCCGGCTCTGTTTCCTTCACTGTAGGTGAAGAAATATTTCCAGTAAATAAAAAGACCCAGTACGATGACGACGACCGCCAGCCCCCAGAAAAAAAACTTCTTCATTGGTGCATGATTTATATTACAAACATACTTTAAGTTTTTGAGAAATCAAATTATTATAATGGAATTTGAATTTCTCAGAAAAATACATCCTGCGTATTGAACAAAGGGAGGTTTTTTCAATCATAATGTTGTATCTTAGTCCCCCCTTAAACTTATTATTTATGAATTCCGGTCATACAAACCTGGTTGATGTTTTTGCACATGCAATCCGTGAAAACTGGGAATTACAATCACTCTCCGATTATGGAGGGGATCATTTTACGTATCGTGAAATTGGTTCGAAGATCCTTCTGGTTCACCGGTTTTTTAAATCTGCCGGCATTAAAAAGGGGGATAAAATCGCCTTGCTTGGTAAAAATTCAGCCAATTGGGGTATTTTATACCTTGCCACTGTGACCTATGGTGCGGTTATCGTCCCCATTTTACCTGACTTTAAACCATCGGACGTTCATTCCATTGTAACTCATTCTGATTCTGTTTTACTTTTTATTGAAGAATCGATTTTCAAAGAGTTGAACCCGGAATCCATGCCATTGCTTGGTATCATTCTGAGCATTCCGGAATTGAACATTCTTTTCAGCCGGTCACTGGTTACAGAAGAACGAATTGCCATAACAGATGCCGGATTGCTTAAGGAACCGGTAGAAGCTGTGCCGGAAATGATTGATTTTCCTGCTTCCGGGGCAGACGATATCGCTGTGATCAGTTATACTTCCGGTACAACCGGTTTTTCAAAGGGGGTTGTCCTTCAGCATAAAAGTTTGCTGGGAAATATCCTCTATGCCCAACGGAATATGCCATTGAACCCCCGTGATAAGATCCTTTCATTTCTTCCATTGGCCCATACCTATGGATGTGCTTTTGAATTTCTTTTTCCGTTCACCCTCGGATGCAACATCACTTTTCTGACAAAGACTCCCTCGCCAAAAATCATCATGCAGGCTTTTCAGGAGATCAAGCCAGCCCTGATCCTTTCGGTACCCCTGGTGATCGAAAAAATTTATAAAACCCAAATTCTTCCCCTCTTCCGCAAGCCCATGTTGCATACCATGATCCGAATCCCGTTGTTGAACATGATCCTCTACCGCAAAATCCGGCAGAAGATGGTTGAAGTTTTTGGAGGCAATTTCCGTGAATTGGTTATTGGTGGCGCGCCTTTTAATACTGAAGCAGAGAAGTTTTTTAAAAAGTTGAATTTCCCATTTACCGTTGGTTATGGAATGACCGAGTGCGGGCCATTGATTTCTTATGCTTCCTGGAAGACAACCAGGTTGGGAGCTTCCGGAAGAGTAGTGGATGAATTGGAAGTTAAAATTGACTCATCCGATCCATATCATCAGTCCGGTGAAATCCTCCTTCGGGGCAATCATATAATGCTGGGCTATTATAAAAATGAAGAGGCTACCCGTGCTGTTATTGACAATGAGGGTTGGCTTCATTCGGGGGATCTTGGTTTGACAGATCATGAAGGAAATATATACATCAAAGGACGAAGTAAAAGCATGATCCTGGGTCCATCGGGCAAAAACATCTATCCCGAAGAGATTGAAGCTTTTCTGAACAACCGTTTTATGGTTATGGAATCGCTGGTGATTGAACGCCAGGGAAAACTCATTGCACTGATCCATCCGGATTACGATGCTGTTGAAAAGGCCGGAAATACTAAAGAACAATTACCGGAAATTTTCAAAGGTTATGTTGACGATCTGCATCATCATCTTCCAAAATATATCCGGATTGCCGATTTTGATATTGTTGCCACCGAATTCGAAAAAACGCCAAAAAAGAGCATTAAACGGTTCCTTTATCAGTAAATAAACTATTTTTCCACTTTCGTTCTTTGTTGTCAGATATTCCGATGTGCTTTTTTAAGACCAACTTCCTGTTTTTGTTATTTCCTTTATTCATTCTTGTTTCCTGTTCCACGGGGGATAAAAAAGAAGATACTCGTTCCTCTTCCGGTCGTGATGCCGGGGGAATCCCTGAAAAAAGCGATATCGAAATAGCTGCATTATACCTTGACAGCCTTGTCAGGGATCGTTGTTTTCGTAATTCCGGTATCGGGATCCTGGTTACGGATGTTACAACCATGCACCCGCGAACATTGATCTCTCACAACGCCGACCTGAGCCTTGTCCCGGCCAGTGTGTTGAAAATTTTCACCACGGCCACGGCACTGGAGTTGCTGGGTGGGAGTAAAAGTTTCGGCACATTGCTTCAATACAGTGGACAAATATCGGGCAGGATTCTGTATGGGAACCTGTATATCAAAGGAGGAGGGGACCCGACTTTTTCTCCCGAACGGGCTTTCCATCGCTGGGCAGATGCAGTTAAAGCGCTCGATATCGACACCATCAAAGGAAATATCATCGGGGATGGCCGGATATTTGACCGGTTTCCCATTCCACTGACCTGGACCTGGGGGGAAATTAACAGTTCATACGCTGTAGCTGCATCCGGACTTTCCATTGCCGGAAATGTATATCAGCTTTCGGCCCGCATTCACAACAAGGACCCCTATGTACCAACCAGCAATCAATTGCAACCTTACCTGTCCGATTTGGTTTTCCACAACCGTGTCAAGGAGGCCGATATTGAGGAAGAAAGTTTTTATATTTCCGGCGACCCATACGGATATGACAAATATATTGAAGGATGGGTCCCGAAAGGGGAAAAAGAGTTTACCTGCTTTGGATCGATCCCAGATCCTCCCGCGGCTGCTGCCTCTCTGTTTCTTGACCTGTTGATGAAAAAAGGGATTTTTATTACCGGAAAAGCCTGGAATTTCACCAGGATCAACGACACAACCACATTGAAAACGCTGGCAGATGAAAGGATTTTCCTGGGATCCAGTTTTTCGCCCGGAGTGGCTACCCTTGTTCATATTGCCAACCAGGAAAGCAATAACCTGTTTGCCGAACACCTTCTTAAACATATCGGGTTAAAAAGATATCAAAACGGGAGCGATGATTCGGGCGTTCGCGCCATCGCTGAATTCTGGAAAAGCAAAGGCATGGACACCGATGGGTTTTATATTTTCGACGGATGCGGGATCTCCAGGTACAATGCCATTACTTCGCGTCAATTGGTTTTTATATTGCAGTATATGCGTAAGTCGGCTTACTCCGATGCATTTTATAATTCACTGCCGCTGGCCGGTGTTACCGGTACTCTCCGAAAGTGGTTCAACGATACGCCCGCCCAGGGTAATCTAAGGGCAAAAACCGGAACCATGTCCCGGGTTAAAAGCCTTGCCGGTTATATGCATACCAAAACCCGGAAAACCATTGTTTTTTCCATAATCCTCAACAATTTTAACACTTCCCAAGCAGAGGTGAAACAAAAATTGGAAAAATTCATCAATGGCCTGATGACGCTTTAAAAAGGGCTTTCCGGATTATTTCTTTGTGTGGAAAGCGTTGATCTGGTTCACCCTGAAAATAGCGCCATCGGAATTTTCGAAGGTGTTATCAGCCTTTGTATATAAAAAGGCTTTGCTGCTGGTTTGACAATTTACAAGAAACCAGGTTTCATCAAGAAATTCAACAGTCCCGGCATAAGAACCTTTCCGGATCCATCCCTGGGTAACCGGATCTTTTATCCATTCCATGACAATTGCCCGGTCGTTTCCAACAAATTTAATCTCAGTCCCAAGATCTCCCGACCATGCCGCCCAATCGGAACCCTTTAACGTTTTCCAGAGTTCGGGGTTTGCGAATGAGGAGAGACCGGTTGAGTTGTTGTCGGAACAGGAAGTTGATAGCAGAGCGATCATCGCAATCATAACAAAAGCGCTAATTTTTACGTTTTTCATAATCTGATACATTGAATCATTGATTAATTTTTACTAAAAATCGTGCAAATATATCAAATTATCCCAAAAGAAAACCAGAAAGGTCCAAATTAGGTTTGACCAAAGGAATAAAGATTTACGGTAAACGAATGCAAATATTGATTTAGTGTTATATATTTGTAGCTGCCAGTCTTCACCATTGAAACATAAAACAAACTGGCAGCAACACATACGGATAATAATAATGATAAATGGAAATTCTACTATGAAAACAATCTTTAAACTTTTTTTAATCAGCCTGTATACTGTATTTATCAGCGCTTGCCCAAACCCGGTCTTCTCTGGTTCGATATCCACATTACCATCCAGCCTTTCCCCCACCCCCGGCACTCCATCGCTGACTATTCCTGATCTTACGGAAATAGCTGCCGGATCCGTTTCATTGCGGGTTAATGCCTCCGGAATTGTAAATATGGGTTCTTTCCAATTTTCTGTTGAATTCGATCCTGCCCTTATGTCCTATGATACTGTAACAAACTGGTATCCGGGTATTACTGACGTTATGATTGCAGAAGTATCACCAGGCAAACTCGCCTTTATCTGGGCCGCTTCAACGCAGGGTATTACCATTACAAATGGTTCTTTTTTCACGATCAAGTTTATTTGGAACGGGTCCTCTTCCACATCGCCGGTAAACTGGAGCGATGACCCGACCCCAAGAGAATTTGGCGATTATGATGGTATCCTTTTTATTCCGGAATACAACAACGGTTCTGTCACCGGGATACAACCCATTCCGGTGGAACTGGAGCTGAACAACATTATTATCGAAGATGGGCAAAACGCCTGTTACAATGCCACACAAACCATCAACGTAGCGGGAAACGGAACATTTTTTACGGTTGATCCGGGGGGGGCTGTGACCCTGATTGCCGGGCAGACTGTCCGGTTTCTCTCCGGAACTTCTGTAATCAGCGGCGGATACCTGAACGGGTACATCACAGAAACGGGAAATTATTGTGATACGAAGGAAACCGCCCTGGTTGGTAAACCTCTTGACCTCAGAGAACAGCTTATGGATATTCCGCTTTCAGAAAAGCATTTCCATCTTTATCCCAATCCTACAACCGGGAGGTTTAATATTGAAATCTTTTCCAGACAAGATTTTGAACCCGTTTTGATAAGGGTTTACGGACCCTTGGGGGAACCCCTTGAGACAAAGGAAATGACTTCAGGTATCACGAAAGAGTTATCCTTAGAGGGGAGGCCCAGGGGCATGTATTTCGTATCCATAATGCAAAATGACCTTTTAGAAACTGCCAAGATTCTTCTCAAATAACGCAATCAACACACTTGTTATTTATAACTTCCTTAAATCCGCAACAAATAAATAAGCGACAAGTTTAACCAATATTATGACCGGA
>DYSO01000225.1 GCA_020718225.1 Draconibacterium orientale
TCATTGATATCCGGGCGATGCGACTGAGTATCCCTACAAACCTCACCCAATGGCAGGGAGCGGATATCGACGTACCGGTGAACACCACCGACCTGACCGGACTGAATATTTTATCGGGTGATTTCAGCATCAGTTTTAACCAGTCTGTAATAACTCCGGTCAGCGTTGTCAAGACTGGCACAATGCTCTCTTCGTATCCCGACCCGGTCATCAACACCAGCATCCCGGGCAAGGTTTCCCTCTCCTTTGCCGGCACAACGGCTCTCACGGGCAGTGGTACGCTGATCTATATCAGGTTTCATGTTACAACAATATACGCCGGATCAACCTGGATCAATTTTTTAAACGGCCTGTTAAATGAGACCTTCGTTCCCATGTTCACGAATGGATATTTTACGCCTATTACTTTGCCCTCGTTATCTATTTCTCCGAATACCGGAACCCTGATTGCCGGTCAGCCGCAGCAGTTTACGCTGAACGGCGGGCCAACGCCCCCGGTCGTGTGGAGCGTCAATAACCTTTCTATTGCAAGCATCAGTCAAACGGGGCTGGTGACTGCCATCAAAGGGGGAAATTTAATTGTCACTGCGGTGGATTCCCACGGCGCCACCGCTTCAACGGGGAACTGGCTTATCTACGATACGCAGGTAACCATGCCGGATACCTCTGTATGTTCCACCATTCAGCAATTTTCTTACCCGGTTTACATCAGGGCGCTGCCCGCAGGAGAGGCGGTTTATTCCGTTCAGGCATCTTTTACCTACAATTCAAATCTGGTCACTTTCCTTGATGTTGAAAACACCGGAACCCTGTCGCAGGGTTGGACCTTTGTAAAAAACCCGACCATCGGGCATGTAACCATTGCCGGTTCAGGGGCCACTCCGTTCAGTGCGGCGGGCATCATGGTTTTCCTTAAATTCGCCATGAACCCTGGTTTTGGCACTGGTTCCAATGCTTCGCTCACATTGAACAACCTTTTACTGAACGAAGGCATCCCCAATCCATCCATCGACCAGAACGGATCTATTTATGGTTCTACCAGTACTTTGCCCGGTCCTGCAGGAACGATATCCGGCCCCGTCACGGTAAACCAGGGGCAGACGGGTGTTAGTTACAGTGTGCCTGCGATTTCGAATGCCACCGGATATGATTGGACTCTCCCGTCAGGGGCTGTTATCACTTCGGGGAACAATACAAGCAATATTGTTGTAACCTTTACCTATTCCGCAGTGTCAGGTGCTATGCGTGTAAGAGGCACAAACCCCTGCGGAAGCGGAACGGTATCGCCTGATCTGAATATTACAGTTGTGCCAGTACTCCCAACAAATCTGGTTCTTACCAATGTGAACATTCCCAATGGTCAGTCACAGTGTTACAATGCCACCCAGACCATTACGGTGGCAGGGAACAGTACGACATTCACCGTCCAGTCAGGAGGGAGCGCAACCCTGATCGCCGGGCAAAGGATTAATTTCCTTCCTGGTACCAGGGTCTACTCTGGCGGATATATGAGGGCCTATATCACGACTACTGCCAATTATTGCGGCGCCAACCTGCCAGCGTTTCCCTCCACAGTAACCGGGGCGGATGAATTGGGTCTTACAAAGGGAAAGATGCTTATCAGGATCTATCCCAACCCGAACAATGGCAGGTTCACGATGGAACTATCCACTGACCGTGAACCGGAGGAAGCTACACTAAATATTTATGGAATGATGGGGAACCTGGTTTCGCAGGAGACCTTACCGCGGGAAAGCAGATACCAGATGGACCTTTCAAGGCATCCACAGGGCATTTATTTTCTTCGTGTGACGGCCGGCGACCGGTCAGAGACGGAGAAGGTGGTCGTATGGTAGAAGTAAAAAAGTCATACTCTCACAAATTTCAACTTTAAAAAAATGAAAATAATGACAAGTAACGCATCGCGGTTTTTTTTCTTTTCTTGTTTTCCGTGGTTATAGACCCAGATGTACTCCTGGCACAGTCAAGTAATACACCGGTTTGCTGCTATTATGAAAACATCGAGTTGTATTGTTCAGGAGGAGTTGTAACTATATGCGACTTGCCAGGTACGACTTTTACCTGGTATTGTGTTCCTACCGGGTTTTCATCGGTGCTGAAAAACCCGGTAATACCTACCAGCGGCAATTTCGTCGTCGGGCTTGCCACGGAATTTCAGAAGATACCAATTATTAATAAGGATCTGTGGAATACATGGAGAAGAACTGTTACATCAACATATATCCGGAGAGACAAAGGCTGAATTTTCCCTCTCAGGAAGGCCCAGGGGCATCTATTGGATTCTCATGGAGTCATCTCTTGGAACGTATGCGAAAAAGATTATTAAAATTTGAGGATTTGAGAACCTGAGAATAAGGAATTGGTCGAAATTCGCTTCCGTCCTTTCAGCAGGGTTTTAATCATATGCCACATGGTTTTCAAGTGACTCAATCCTTGAGACAAGCATCTTCAGGTTATGATCCAATTGCTCACGCTCCTTTTTCATTTCATCCATCTGCGCCTTCAGCAACATGATGGTCTTTTTTTATTCCTGAAGGGCTTTGATCATCGGGGAGACCAACTCGCTCATGGTAACTGTTTCGGCCTCTCCTTGCTTGTTGTAAGTCACAAAGACAGGATTGATATTTTCAACCTCTTCTGCAATCAGCCCGTATTGTTTCCTCTGTTTTTTCATCTGCTTTACAGGTGAAATTCACAGGACGGAGCTTGTATAACCAATCAATATCTTCCATGTCGCGGATCTGTGTATTATTCTTTGCGGAGTAACTGAGAACTGCATCTTAACGAAAATTGTCTTGCATTTTCATTGAGATGTAGTATATCTGTTGTTCAAATACAGATACAAATAAAAAAAGCAGCCATATTATTGAATGATTGCTTTTTAAAAATGTAATTTGTTGACCCACCAGGATTCGAACCTAGACCGAGAGAACCAAAATCTCTAGTGCTGCCATTACACCATGGGTCAATTTGATTTACGATTTACGATTTACGATTTACGATTTACGATTTACGATTTACGATTT
>DYSO01000226.1 GCA_020718225.1 Draconibacterium orientale
ATTTCATCGGGCTACAGCAGCTTAAATTATTTTATGTTTTTATACTGGACTCAATAATTAAGTACAACAATACCTAAATATTTATTAATAATTCAACTAAATTTTTGATGTAAAGCGTTTTTTCCTTGTTTCATTTGATTAATGAGTGGGCTCATTCTTCCATTTTCATAAGAAAAAAGGTTTTCGGATTTTGTAATTGATCCTTGTAATGTTTCCCGGATGTTCGTAGTTTTACAGGGGTGATACGCACAGCATTTCTAATATTGATCCTCGTTTACGATCTGAACCTGACCCTTTTTTCGCAGGATGGACCGTGTAAGATTAAAGGATATCTCGATGAACTGCAGATATCCCGGTTTACAGAAATAGAGGATTTATGGATTTTGGATGGCCAGATCAACAACAGGATTGATTTTACTTGTAATCCGGGAAAGGTTTTTGCCATGGGTATTGGAATGCGAAACAGGTTTTTATTCGGACAATCTTTTACTGCAAATCCAGCTTTTAAAGGATCCCTTTTTGCCGATGATGGCCTGGTCAATATGACCTGGGATGTTTATTCCGGGCACTCCTTTGCGTTCGTGACCCAGCTTGACCGGGCATGGGTATCAGTCACTTCCGGAAAAGTCCAATTCACTGCTGGCCGTCAAAGGATCAACTGGGGTCAGGCCATCGTATGGAACCCCAATGATATATTTAATACCTACTCTTATTTCGATATTGATTATCCTGAACGACCGGGCAGTGACGCGGTTAGATTACAGTTTTATCCTTCAGGGACATCAACGCTTGAAGTTGCATCGAAATGGGACCATCCTGGCCAACTGACTTTAGCCGGATTAGGCCGGTTCAATGCAGCTGGTTACGACATCCAGATCCTGGCCGGACTGGTCAATGGCCTGGATTACGTTTTGGGTACGGGATGGTCCGGTAACATTGCCAAAGCAGCTTTTCGTGGTGAGATCAATTACTATCAGCCTAAAAAAAACTTTTCCGATACTTCCGGTGTGTTACTTGCAACCATCGGTGCAGACTACACCTTTTCAAACTCATTGGCCGTTACGTTTCAGGTATTTTATAACCAACTCCCTCCGGGTTATCAGCCCGAAAATATCCTGACGATTTACCAGGCGCCGGTTTCTCCGAAAATGCTTTCTTTTACTGAATGGAATATATTCCTGATGGGGTCTTACCCGATCACTCCACTTATCGAGGCATCGCTGGCTGGCATGTATTATCCTGACCTGAATGGTTTTTATATTGGACCTTCACTGAATTATAATATCAAACAAAACATCGACCTGAGCCTGTTTATTCAGTATTTTAATGGCCGATTTAAAAATACCGGGCCTCCGCAGAACGAGGACTTATATTTCAAGTCTTTTCTGGGGGCATTCAGGTTAAAATGGAGCTTTTAACAATTTACGAATTACGATCTACGAATTACGAATGAAAAATATCTTTTTAAGTTTTTTTCTTGCCTGCTCATCCTTGATGATTTATTCACAAGATGCCACGGAGATTGTCAAAAAAGCTGATGATCTAATGCAAGGGGTCACAAGCCAGAGCGAAATGGAGATGACAATTGTCCGGCCAACATGGCAACGGTCTGTCACCTTTAAAAGCTGGGGTAAGGGGAGGGACCTCTCCATGACGCTCATCACGGCCCCTTCAAAAGAGCGTGGACAATCATTTCTGAAGTTGAAAAATGATATGTGGAGTTGGAATCCCACGATTAACAGAATGATCAAACTGCCTCCTTCGATGATGTCGCAGGGGTGGATGGGATCCGATTATACAAATGACGATATACTCAAAGAGTCATCTATTGTACTCGATTACAATCATAAAATTATCGGGAGTGAAATGATTTCGGGGTATGATTGTTATAAAATTCAACTTGACCCGAAGGAAAGCGCTGTAGTGGTTTGGGGAAAAATCATCTTATGGATAAGTAAGACAGAATATTATGAATTGAAGGCAGCTTACTTTGATGAGGATGGGAATCTTGTGAAGACCCATAACCTTTCCGATGTGAAATTTATGCACGACCGCAGGATCCCGACCCGGTTTGAGATCATACCTACAGACAAATCAACACAGAAGACGATTGTGCGGATACTATCGGCAAAGTTTAACATCCCACTTAAAGACAATTTCTTTACCCAGCAACAGATGAAAGCTCTCAAATAGGTTTATGGAGGTAATCAAGATAGCATGGCGAAATCTATGGCGTAACAAGCGCCGCACGATGATCACGGCAGCATCGGTTTTCTTTGCCATCTGGTTTGCTTTGATCATGCGGGCTTTCCAGTTGGGCAGTTATGAACTGATGGTGAACAATATTGTACATGCTTATTCAGGCTATTTCCAGTTACATGCCAAAGGCTATTGGGAAGACAAGGTTTTGAACAACGGTTTTATCACTACGGGTAGCCTTGGGCAATCCCTGCTAAATACTGAAGGAATTGCCGGTTATGCGCCACGTCTCGAATCTTTTGCATTGGCATCGTATGGCATGCAAACCAAAGGTGTTATTGTCAATGGGGTAAATCCGGATGCAGAAAACGGACTGACCTCCCTGCGTGAAAAAATGGTTGATGGGGAATACCTGAAGCCAGATGATTCAGGCGCCCTTGTCAGTCAGAGATTGGCCAGGTATCTCAAGGTCGGGATTGGGGATACCCTGGTGATCATTGGGCAGGGGTTTCATGGCACAAGCGCCGCGGGGGTGTTCCCGGTCAGGGGAATTGTACGCTTTCCTTCTCCGGACCTGGACAGCCGTTTGGTCTATTTAAGCCTGCCTGCAGCCAGGATGCTTTTCAGCGCTGATGAAATGCTTACTTCCATTGCTTTCAATGTAACGGAGCCGGATCGTTATAAGGAGGTAGCCAGGGAGCTGGACAATAAACTTGACTCCGCATCCTACGAAATTATGACCTGGAATGAGATGATGCCGGAAGTAGTTCAGCAAATCAAGGCCGATAGCGCTTCGGGGCTTATCATGCTTGGAATTCTGTATATGATTGTTGGTTTCGGCATATTC
>DYSO01000227.1 GCA_020718225.1 Draconibacterium orientale
CCGCACATCCCCGATGTAGAATTTCACCTTTGGGTTGTTCAGTCGGTGGCGCATATCGTCTTGCTTCTTTTCATCACGGGAGAAGATCCGGATTTCACTGAACCTCGGGTCGTTGATAAACCGACGGAGGACAGCATTCCCAAAGGAGCCGGTACCACCGGTTATCAGTAATGTATTTTTAATTTCCATGTTTTTTATCAAAGTATTTTCAAGATGGTTCCTTAGACTGGTCTTTGACACTTTGATTTTTCATATTATTGATAAACAGCGCTATAGACTCGATAGTTATTTTGTTGGCACTACATAGTGCGTTTCATTGCATACCATCATAAATGATTTTTTTTCATGCGATTTCTCTTATTGTTTGTGGAAGGGCTGCACCAACTGCTCTGAAGATATTGAAACAATTTCCCTGAGGGGCTGTTCGAATGGCGATAGTTCTGTTTTTGTCTTCATTGAGTACAACTTCCTGAAGTGAAAGCAAATCCCGTTTTACATCATTCCATTCAAGATCCAACCCAATTGCCTGGAGTCTTTTATCGAGTTCTTTTCGTAAAACAAGTGCCAGGAAGCTGCAAAACACATGTCCTTTTATTGTTTCATCGAGTTGGTGGTAAACTGGACGCGTATCCAGGATGCTTTTCATATCACGAAAAACCTGTTCAACCTGCCAAAGTTCCTTGTATTGTAGCGCTACATCGGCAGTTTTCAGGTTGGAATTGGTCGTTAAAACCCATTTGCCGTCAAATCGCTTTTCTTCCTCAATTTTCTTTTTGTCAATGATAACGGAGTTCTTTTTTACAGCCAGGTATTTTCTAAACCCTTTGTTTCCAACCAGGGATTTTGCCCCGGAGTGTAATTTATCTTCCAGAGATTCCAAAATCGCGTTGCGTGTGGCTTCATCTTTTCTTGCCTGACGCTCATTTTTGCACACGATGTACCGTTTTTCATCAACCCATACCTCTTTTACTTTTAACGGATCAAGTTCATCCCATTCATCTTCGACACGTACTTCTTCAAAACGGCCTCCTCTGGTGAGAACTTCTTCACGGACGATTTTTTGTTTATGCATTCGTACACCAAGGATATAATAGATCCCTCTTTTTTCAAGTTGTGCAATGGTTTTTTCACTGATCATTCCCCGGTCGGCTACAATGCAAAAATCGGCTATACCGAACCGAATCCGCATGCGGTCAACAACAGGGATCAACGAACTGACATCGGCTGTGTTTCCCGGCCAAAGCTCACAACAAATGGGTTCTCCTTTTTCATTCAATACCGCACCTACGATCATCTGGTGCAAATCGGGACGGTGATCTTTACTATGCCCCAGCGAACCGGTTTCTTCACCTCCATCACCCTCAAAATAAATACTCGTGGTATCGAAGAAAACCATGCTTAAACCAGTAAACAGATCAGCCCTTCGTGCAAATAGCTTTTCTTCTATCAGATCCTTAACGCATCTGTTGGAGAAGGGGGTTTTGCCCAGTTGGTCATCCACCTCTTCCCCAAGGAAACGCATGGCACGATACAAGTGGTGCAATGACAACGAATCAGCGCCATCAATGCACTGGGTTGTCTTCCACCTGTCACACTGGCGGTCGCTGCCACTAACAAACAGGCGATGCAGGACTGTCAGGAAAATGGCCCTTTCTATATTAAACGAATATTTGCGATTTTCAACAAGTTTATGGATGATCGATGGAATTTCCAGATCCTTCCATATCCGTTCAAATATGATCGCCGGTCCAATCGAATAAGTTAGCGCTTCAATATTGCTTTGACCCGTTATCACCATGAGCGCCTCTTTGGTATACCTGCCCAGTTTGGAGATCAGTGAATCAATATCCTTGGTTCCGGCTATCTGGTCAACTCTGCCAAGTGTACCCAGGATTTGTTGTTTTACTTTTGTTCCTTCGCGATGGTTCTGTACGATCTGAAGGTATTGGTTCTTCCCGGTGGTTTTAACACGAACAAACATATGGCTCCATATTAGTACACTACAAATATAATATGTATTATGTCTGTTATTCAATTTGTTAATAACTTTTATATTCTTGTTAATACCACTACATTTTAAACCAAATTCAATATATTTTTCATCAATGCATTGTTAATCAATTTGTTGTAATTTTGACCAAACGAGAAAGTGTCAAAGACCAGTCTAAATAACGATAATGAGTGCTATTATATCGAAGGTATCGGAGGTTGTTTTGGTCTGGCCGAACCAATTATTCCTGGCCTGGGATTCGGCAGCGAACTGTTTTGTGTCAAGGAAAACGGGACTCCCATCTGGGGAACAGGTGGATGCAATATACCCTGGGTTACCACACGCGAAACAGGTACCATCACTTTTCAGGTATTCCCCAACCCCGCCAGCGATAAAGTCACCTTCAGTTTCGGAGCATTGCCTCCTGCAAAGGATGCGCGGATCATCCTGCATGATCTTTTTGGCAAACAGGTAGTACAGGAAATTTCTTTGCAAGGTAAGACAGAAGTCACCGTTGATACCAAAAACCTTTTAACAGGCATCTATTTTTATACCCTGACTAATGGTACGAACTCCAGAACCGGAAAAATAGCTGTTACGCATTAAGGTATGTGTGCCAACGAATACCTTCAGTTCGAAGGAACCCGGGAAATTGCCCTTCACCAGCTTTACCGTGCCATGGGTTTTCTGGGCGAAGAAATTGATCAATAAGATGTTACGAAAAACAAGTGTAGAAGACCGGTAAGATAAAACTCCGGGGTTGTTGCAAATTCATTGTGACAATGTGTATAATTGTGTGTATAAAGAAAAAACCGGCTATGCAAACAGGTACATAACTGGTTGATAATGAAGTGACTCTGACAGGATTCAAACCTGTAACCTTCTGATCCGTAGTCAGATGCTCTATTCAGTTGAGCTACAGAGCCATTTGGGAGTGCAAAAATACAAAAAATTTTCCAAACTGCAAATATCTGTCCGAAATCCTTTTTGACATCGTGAAGGGGTGGCATGATTGAAAAAAAATTCTACCTT
>DYSO01000072.1 GCA_020718225.1 Draconibacterium orientale
AAAACCTATCTTCATCTCCGGGGCACCGATCTGAATGAATATTCCATCTCCATAGGGTTCGGTCTTCCTCTGAGAGGCGTGAAAACAATGCTGAACCTGGGCGCTCAATTTGGTTCCAGGGGCACAACCCAACACAACCTGATCCAGGAAAGCTATTTTAAATTCGTCATCGGGTTCACCATCTATGAGCGATGGTTTTTAAAACGCAAATACTTTTAAATTGAGGTTCCCGGTCTTTCTTCATCTGGCCCCTGTCGTGTTCAGCCTCCTTTTCGTTTCATCCTGCAACAAACCGGAAGAAACAGCCAATCTGATAAAACACGACAAAAACAGCCCCGAAATGTCGGCAAAAAACATTGACGTGCTCTTCAGCGATTCAGGAAAAATCCAGGCACGCATACTCAGTCCCCTGCTCAATCGCTATGGCGGAAACGATCCCTACCTCGAATTTCCAAATGGTTTTAAAATATTTATGTACGACTCTGTACAGGCCATCAGCTCTACCATTACAGGAAACCGTGGCATTCGAAAGGAAGTTTCCCGCACAATGGAAGCTTGGGGAAATGTTGTGGTAAGGAATGAGAAAAAAAACGAACAACTCAATACCGAACACCTTCTCTGGGAAGAGAACAAACACAAAATTTCATCGGACGTGAAAGTTAAAATCACAACCCAGGATAAAATCCTGTTTGGCGATAGTATGGAATCCAACGAAAGCTTCACAAATTATTCCATTTCGAATGTGACCGGACAAATGACTGTGAAGAAAGATAGCCTGTGAAATTTGTTATTTCACGAATTTTCTCTACTTTTGCCCCCTATTTTACATTAAAACTCTTTCATACATGGCGATTATTGGAAAAATCAGAAAGCACTCAGGATTGGCTGTTATTATCATTGGCGTTGCAATTGCTGCCTTCGTGATTGGCGATTTCGGAAAGAAAAGAACCCAGGGCAACAGCGACATCGGGGTTATAAACGGAGAAAGTATCCCCTATACGGAATTCAACATTAAGGTGGAACAAGCCATGGAAGCCCAAAGGGAAAATTCCGGAAGCGAAAAAATCTCTGATCAGGATGCTTATCAGCTCCGTCAGACAACCTGGAGCAACGAAGTAAAAAGTATTTTAATGGGGGCCGAATACGACGAATTGGGACTCACCGTATCAGCCGAGGAATTGTTCGACCAGGTTCAGGGAAAACAACCACACCGTTATATCCTTCAGTATTTTAAAGATCCAAATACCGGGCAATATGACCCTGCATTGGTTTTAAACTACCTGAAAAATCTCGAAAAAATGGACGCAAAAAGCAGGGATATGTGGCTGCGTTTCGAAAAAGCAATCAAAGATGACCGGCTGGAAACAAAATTCAACAACCTGATCAGTAAAGGATATTATATGCCAACCTCCTTTCTGAAAAAGGATTATGTGAAACAATCGAAATCCATGAAGGTACGGTTCATTGCACCCCCCCTGACTTCCATCCCCGACAGTACCGTAAAATTAACCGATGCCGATTACAACGAATTTTACAATCAGAATAAAGTCTTTTTCTTCCAGGAAGAACCCATACGCGACCTCGATTTTATTGCCTTTGAAGTAATCCCCTCCGACCTGGACCGTAAAAGAATTTCCGACGATGTAACCCAGTTATACAAAGACTTTGTTTCCAGCTCCGATGTTGTTAACTTTACCAACGCCAATTCCGATAAAAAAACCGATACCTCCTTCTTGAAAAAAGGGACCCTTCCGGCCCCCCTCGATTCAATTCTCTTTGCTTCACCCGTTGGTACAACCATCCCTCCTGTCGAAATTCAAAACACCTGGTATATGGCAAAATCCTTAGCCATCCAGGAACGTCCCGACTCCATGCGTGGATCACAAATTCTGATTGCTTTTACAACCCCGGGCAACGAAGGGATAAAACGGACCAAAGAAGAGGCGAAAATGAAAGCCGACAGCCTTCTCAATGCACTGAAAAAAAATCCTGCCAGCTTTGCCGAAGTTGCTAAAAAGGTTTCCGATTACCCGAGTGCCAAAGAAGATGGAGGCGACCTGAAATGGTTCCTCGACGGAAATCCGGGATATTATCCATTCTTCAAAGCTGGCCTTGAGATGAAACCCAAAGAGATAAAAGTCCTCGAAACCCACATCGGCTATTCCGTTTTTATTCTCGACGAAAAAACCAAACCCATTAAAAAAGTCCAGGCTGCCTTACTCACCCGCGCCATTGAACCCAGCAACCAGACTTTCCAGGATACTTATACCCTGGCCAGCGCCTTTGCAGGGAAAAATAAAACCCCTGAAGCTTTCGATAAAGGCGCTACCGATCAGGGACTTCAAAAACGTACCTCCCCCAACCTCCGTGAAATGGATAACAACCTGATGGGCTTGCCCGCTGCCCGTGAAGTCGTCCGGTGGGCATACGCCGAAAACACCAAAGTCGGGGAAGTCAGCCCGGTGTTTGACGTGAACGGAAAATATGTGGTCGCCATCCTGAAAAAAATCGTCGAAAAAGGACAACAACCGCTCGAAACCGTTAAAGATCGCATTGAGCCTTCGGTAAGGAATATGAAAAAAGCTGCTGTGATCGCCGAAAAAATGAAACAATCCATGACAACTGCAAAAGAAATCAACTCCCTCGCAGCCAGCATGGATACAAAAGTGGATACTACCGTGCTGACCTTTTCCGGTTTCAGCCGCTCAGCCATTGGCCGTGAAATGGATATCGTGGGGCAAATTTTTTCCTTTCCCAACGGACATACCGCCGGACCCCTGACCGGGAAATACGGGGCCTACTTCGTCGCCGTTGACGAAATAGCCGAACCCCCGGCAAAAGAAGACTTCCGCTTCGAGAAATCACAACATGAACAAACCTTCTCCCAACGGGTCGCTACCTCTCTCTATAAAGCCATTGAAAAAACTGCCGACATCACCGACGAGCGGATCAAATTCTATTAAAATGACCGATTTCCGGTATCCATAAAAATCAAAGCGTGTCCTTAATAACGAGGATCTTTATCAGGGAAGCCCATTCTTTCTGACTTTCGGTATAAGCACGGAGATATACATCGTATTTCCCCGGTTTATGATAGGTGTGTACCGGGCTCTTTAACACTGAGGTAGAATCATCGCCAAATCTCCAGAGATAGGCAAAGGCATTGGACGATGCATTGGAGAAGGTAACCGTACAGGGGACCTGAAACTGGTTGCTCCCTGTAAAACTGAACGCTGCAACCGGGATTGGCTCATTTTTATAACATCCGGTAAAAGGCAATACCAGAAAAATCAGTATGTATAAAGTGATTTTTGCATTCATGAAATAAAAATACAACTATTCAGCAAGGATCAATACCTTATTTTTCAGTACTTCAATAACACCTCCACGGATCTCGAAATACAGAGCCTCTTTTTCGCCGGTGTTCAATACCTTAATCCTCCCTTTACCAAGAACAGATATCAACGCTGCATGATGGTTGAGGACTTCAAATGATCCGTCAATCCCGGGCAATTGGACCAGTTGAACATGCTCCCCCGAAAAGAGGGTAGCATCCGGGGTAATAATTTCAACTTTCATCTGTTTCGAAATTCAATAATTGTTGGTCCGTGGTTGGATGGTCCCTCTGAACAGGATCTCCTTTTATTTGCTGTCGGCAACCATTTTCTTCCCTTTCTCAATAGCTTCTTCAATGGTTCCCACCAAATTGAATGCCGATTCGGGATATTCGTCCACCGCACCATCCATGATCATATTAAATCCCTTGATGGTATCTTCAATGTTCACAAATGCTCCCGGGATTCCGGTAAACTGGGTTGCCACAAAAAAGGGTTGCGATAAAAACCGCTGGACCCGACGGGCACGGGAAACAATCAATTTATCATCATCCGATAATTCATCCATCCCTAATATGGCAATGATATCCTGCAACTCCTTGTATCGCTGTAAAATCTGTTTTACGCGTTGCGCTGTATTATAATGCTCATCGCCAACAACATCCGGGCTCAGGATCCGTGAAGTGGAATCAAGCGGGTCAACGGCAGGATAAATACCCAACTCGGAAATTTTACGGCTCAATACCGTGGTGGCATCCAGGTGGGCAAAGGTTGTTGCCGGAGCAGGATCGGTAAGGTCGTCTGCAGGAACATAAACTGCCTGCACAGAGGTAATGGAACCCCGTTTGGTTGAAGTAATCCGCTCCTGCATAATACCCATCTCTGTAGCCAGCGTGGGTTGATACCCAACGGCCGATGGCATACGCCCCAATAAAGCAGAAACTTCAGATCCGGCCTGCGTAAAACGGAAAATATTATCAATAAAAAATAAAATGTCACGGCCTCCCGATTTTTCATCGCCATCCCGGAAATATTCAGCCATCGTCAACCCCGAAAGGGCTACACGGGCACGTGCGCCGGGGGGTTCGTTCATTTGTCCGAAAACCAGGGTCGCCTGCGATTTCAGTAACTCTTCACGGTCCACCTTGGAAAGGTCCCAACCGCCTTTTTCCATATTCTCCTTAAATTCAGATCCATACCGGATTACACCCGATTCTATCATCTCCCGTAGCAAATCATTCCCTTCACGGGTACGTTCCCCAACACCGCCAAATACCGATAATCCGGCATACTTTTTTGCAATATTATTGATGAGCTCCATGATGATCACCGTTTTTCCAACTCCGGCGCCACCAAATAAACCAATTTTACCGCCTTTTGAATACGGCTCAATCAAATCAATAACTTTAATTCCGGTATATAAAACTTCTTTGGAAGTACTTAATGTGTCAAACAAGGGCGGATCCCGGTGAATGGGATAGACGTGCTCTTCCGAAACAGCGCCAAGCCCGTCAATAGGCTTGCCGATAACATTGAACAAACGTCCTCGTACCATATCACCAACCGGCATCGATATCGGTCTGCCCAACGCAACCACCTCCATCCCCCGGCTCAACCCGTCTGTCGAATCCATGGCAATGGTCCGCATGGTTTGCTCCCCAATATCATATTCACACTCCAACACAACCACATCGCCTTTTTTATTGGTCACTTCCAATGCATCGTATATATCAGGCAGTTGTACCTTCTCATCAAAGGTCACATCGATAACAGGACCAATGATCTGCGAAATTTTTCCTACTTTCTTCGCTTCCATAACAGGATGATAATTTATGCAAATATAAAATATCTGGCTGATTAAATGTTTGGGATAAAAAAAAATTCCCGTAGTTTTGCCTTTTGATGATTGAGAGAACCTAACAAACGAATGATGAAGTTATTTAAATTGTGGATGTTGCTTCTTGTGATGTTCCCTTTGGTCACCCAGGCCCAGCAAAATCCCGGGACCGTTGTCGATACCGTTGAAACCCTCGACGGGCCTGCCATCCTTTATAAAAATTTTACCTGGGAATACCTTCCGGATGAACCGGTTATGCTTAACCAGGAAATGGATTCATCAGGGATCTTTTCATCCCGGTGGGTCAATGATCAAATATTTGCCTACCGGACAAAACCCGACTCCATCCGCGATACCCTGATCATACTGACCAGACCAGACCGCCCCTTCACATTGCCCATTTACGGAAAACTCTTTCGTGGATTTATGTACACCCATAAAGGATTGGATATTAAGCTAAATAAAGGCGATACAGTCCGGACTGCATTCGATGGCGTAGTCCGATATGCAAAATATAACCGGGGCGGGTTCGGATACCTGATCATTATCCGTCATTATAACGGATTGGAAACCTATTATGCACACCTTTCGAAAATGTTTGTCAAAGTCAATCAGGTTGTTAAATCCGGTGAACCCATTGCACTCGGAGGATCCACGGGAAGAAGCCGAGGACCTCACCTCCATTTTGAGATCCGCTATAAAGACGTCCCTATGGACCCACTCCGTCTTATTGATTTCGATAATAAAAAATTAACCGACAGCTCCTTTCAGATAACCCAACGGGTTTTTTATCCCAACGACCATGTTGAGAATGCTGTTGTAATTAAAATTAAAAGTGGCGATACGCTGGGAAAACTGGCAAAAAAATACCATACATCCATCAAGGAAATTTGCGCCATGAACAAAATTAAACCCACAACCACCTTGAGAATTGGCCGCTCGATAAGGGTCAGATAATGGGATGCGGCGACTCCTGGTCTGCCTTAATTGATGAAAAGATTTGTTTTTGAAAAATGATCATCATTAAAACGCCTGTTGTTATTGCCGAATCAGCAATATTGAATACGGGTTGGAAAAAAATAAATGCCTCCCCTCCAAGCAAAGGCAGCCAAGCAGGATAATGTGCTTCAATAATGGGAAAATAGAGCATATCAACCACATTCCCATGTAAAAATGTTCCATATCCACCCCCTTCAGGCAAAAAAGAAGCAACCTGCATATAAGAACTTGCACTGAAAATGATACCATAAAAAGCGCTGTCAATAATATTTCCAAGCGCCCCTGCAAGAATAAGAGAAACACTTACAACCAACAGGTTACCTGCACCCTTTCGGGTTACCCGGTATAGCCACCAGCCAATTATGATCACGGCAGCAATCCGGAACAGACTGAGCAGGAGTTTCCCATTATTGCCCCCCAATTTCATCCCAAATGCCATCCCTTCATTTTCAGTAAAATGTAATAAAAACCAATGTCCGAAAATGAACCGGCTTTCACCCATAAAAAAGGAGCTCTTTACCCAGACTTTAAGAAGCTGGTCAAAGAATAAAATTAAAAGAATGATGAAAACAGCTTTTTTCAAAGGTACAGCATTCATGTCCATCGCCTACTCTAAATCCGGATCCATCGGACGGGCAGCAGGGGCAACTGCCTGGACCCGTTTGGCCTCAATGCTTAAAGTAGCATGGGGAACAATACGAAGACGGTCCTTGGGAATGAGTTTACCTGTGACACGACAAATGCCATAAGTCTTATTTTCGATCCGGATCAAAGCATTTTCCAGCGATTTGATAAACTTCTCCTGCCTTGCAGCAAATTTGCTGTTCTCTTCCTTCGAAAAAACCTGATACCCCTCTTCAAGAATTTTAAACGTCGGAGAGGTGTCGTTGGTGTCATGTTCATTTCCTGTTGTGTAAGATTCAGTCAACAACGTAAGGTCATTCCGGGCTTTATCCAGTTTCTTCAGGATAATCTGTTTGAACTCCTCCAGTTCTTCATCAGAATAACGATTTTTTTCCTGTGAAGGTTTTCCTGCTGCTTTTTTCATGGCTCAAAAAATTAAATTTACTAAATAAATTTGCCTTTTCCTCGCTGTATAAAACAATAGACGACCAGAATCTGATCCTTGTCGTCCATTACCTATTCAACTTTACGGATTGATATATAAGCCCCAATCGTATCGGTCAGCTCAATGGGTATTCTGTCTTTCTCGTCAATTAATGTTACAACTTCAAACGATTGCGCCAAAATTTCCGAGCAAATATAGGAAATATTTTGATTCACAGCATCATCGATCTCCGGCTGTGACAGGAATTTAACAAAAATTTTATCGGTGACTTCGAATTTTTTTTCCTTCCTGACGTTCTGTATGCGGTTGATTATCTCACGGGCAATCCCCTCTTTCCAAAGCTCCGGAGTGACCATCGTGTCGAGAGCAACCACCAGTGGCCCCTGGGTAGCTGTTTGAAAACCCGGTAAATTCTCGGTCCTGATTTCAACATCATCAATCATGAGATGAACCTGCTCTTCACCCAAAACCAGGGTGATTTCTCCTGCTCTTTCAAATTCATTGATCAACCCCTGGGTCCAACCTTTCATCTGTTCGGATATGGGTTTCATCAGTTTCCCGAATTTCGACCCCATTTTCCTGAAATCGGGCTTCACGGTTTTCACCAGAATGTTTGCAGTATCTTCAATGTAATCAATCTCCTTCACATTGACCTCCGAGAGGATCAGATGCTTTACCGCATCAACCTGAAATTTAAGATGGTCTGTTAACAGCGGGACCATGATCTTTCGCAGTGGCTGACGAACCCTGATGTTCATCTTTTTACGGATCGACAGCGCCAGTGAAGAAATGGTCTGGGCCAGCTCCATGCGTTCCTCCAGCTCTTTGTCAATCAAGGCAATATCCGGTTGTGGGAAGGTTGTATGATGTACTGAATCTGCTTTTTTACAACCGGTCACCTGATTGAGATCAATAAAAAGACGCTCCATGAAAAACGGAGCAATGGGTGCGGCTAATTGGGCAATCACTTCAAGACACCGGTAAAGCGTTTGGTATGCGGAGATTTTATCCTGAGAATATTCACCTTTCCAGAAACGACGTCGGCACAAACGTACATACCAGTTACTCAGATGCGCATCCACAAAATCGCTGATGGCACGGCCTGCTTTGGTAGGCTCGTAGTCAGCGTAACAAGCATCCACCAACCGGATCAGCGAATTTAATTCAGAAAGGATCCAACGGTCAATTTCGGGCCGTTCCTGAATGGGGACTTCTGGCTCATTGTAAGTAAACCCGTCGATATTGGCATACAGGGCGTAAAAAGCGTAGGTGTTGTAAAGCGTCCCGAAAAATTTCCTGCGGATCTCTTCAATCCCTTCAAGATCGAACTTCAGATTATCCCAGGGTTGCGAATTGGTGATCAGATACCAACGGGTAGCATCCGGACCGTATTTTTCTATGGTTGTAAACGGGTCGACAGCATTTCCAAGCCGTTTCGACATTTTGTTGCCGTTCTTATCCAGGACGAGCCCGTTCGAAACACAGTTTTTATACGAAACACCTCCGAACAGCATCACGGCGATGGCATGCAGGGTAAAGAACCAACCGCGGGTCTGGTCAACACCCTCGGCAATGAAATCGGCCGGAAAATAGGATTCAAGTTTGCGTGCCTGCTCAAACGGATAGTGATACTGTGCATAAGGCATGGCGCCTGAATCGAACCACACATCGATAAGGTCCGGTTCACGGTACATAGGCATGCCATCGGCAGTTACCAGGATAATGTCGTCGACAAACGGACGGTGAAGATCAAACGAGTGGTAATTTTCATCTGTGGTCTCACCCGGGTTATAATTTTCAAGCGGGTTGGTTTTCATCACCCCGGCTTCAACCGCTTTCGTGATTTCCGCTTGCAACCGGGCAACGGAACCAATGCAGATCTCTTGTTTCTCATCGGCTGATCTCCAGATCGGCAACGGGGTCCCCCAGAAACGCGAACGCGAGAGGTTCCAGTCGACCAGGTTTTCGAGCCAGTTCCCAAAACGGCCGGTTCCGGTTGATTCAGGTTTCCAGTTGATGGTTTTATTGAGGGTAATCATCTCCTCCTTAAAGGCCGTTGTACGGATAAACCACGAATCAAGCGGGTAATAAAGAATCGGTTTATCGGTTCTCCAACAATGTGGATAAGAATGTTCATATTTCTCCGACTTGAAGGCTTTGTTTTCGTGCTTCAGCTTTACAATAATGTCAATATCCACGGGCGGACATTTTCCATCCATGCAATCGGCATCGTATTCCGGCTTAACATACCGGCCGGCAAACTCACCCATCTGCTCCGTAAACTTACCCTGCTTATCCACGAGGGTCAGCGAACCCAGGCCATACTGCCGTCCAACGCGAAAGTCGTCGGCGCCAAAGCTCGGGGCGATATGAACGATGCCGGTACCCTCTTCGGTGGTCACAAAATCACCCAACACCACGCGGAAAGGATCGCCCTCTTCGGGTTGGGCATAGGGTAGCAGTTGCTCAAAGCGGATGCCTTCAAAATCGCTGCCTTTGAATTCGGCAACCACCTGGAACGGGATGTGTTTGTCGCCCTCGTGGTAGTTCTCCATTTCGAGCAGGCTGTTCTTTTCAGGAAAATACTGGTGCAACAGTTCTTTAGCCAGCACAACGGTTTGCTCGGTGAAGGTATAGGGGTTGAAGGTTTTGACCAGCACATAGGTGATATCCTTCCCCATGGCCAGTCCGGTATTCGATGGAAGAGTCCAGGGGGTGGTCGTCCAGGCCAGGATATAAAGTTCACCGAAAAGGTCGCTGAAAAGGAATTCAGATTTTACATCCCTGATCACCTTAAACTGCGCCACCACGGTATTGTCTTTCACCATCTTATAGGTTCCGGGCTGGTTCAGCTCGTGGGTACTGAGCCCTGTTCCTGCAGCAGGAGAATAAGGCTGGATGGTATATCCTTTATAAATCAACCCCTTTTCATAAAGTTGGCTCAACAGATACCATACACTCTCTATGTACTTGTTTTCGTAGGTAACATAAGGATCTTCAAGGTTCAGCCAATACCCCATTTTCACGGTAAGGTCATCCCACAAGTCCTTGTATTTCATCACCTCGGTGCGACATTCCTTGTTGTAACCCTCGATGGAGATCGACTTCCCGATATCCTCCTTGGTGATCCCCAGTTTCTTCTCAACGCCGATCTCTATCGGTAATCCATGGGTATCCCAGCCTGCCTTACGACTGACGTAAAAGCCTTTCATGGTCTTGTAGCGACAGAAAATGTCTTTGATTGCCCGGGCCATCACATGATGGATGCCTGGGATGCCATTGGCCGAAGGAGGCCCTTCGTAAAAAATGAACGGCGGGTTCCCTTCTGTTTGTTTTAAACTTTTCTCAAAGGTCTGTTTTTCCTGCCAATAGGATTGAACCTCATTTCCGATCCTGGTCAGGTCAAGGCATTTATATTCCGGGTATTTCGTTTTCATCTTGTTAAAAAGGAGTGCAAAATTAAGAAAAATCTTGTAATTAACAGGAAAAGAGGTTCGGTTTGATTTCCGTTGGCTATCCAACAGGACAGGACAAACCCAAAGAAAAATTCAAACCAGAAAAGGTTCACCGGAAGAAACACCAAACAGAAACAGGATTACAGATTCCTGCCAAAAATCGTATATCGTATATCGTATATCGTATATCGTATATCGTAAATCTATGATCCCGGTTCTTCCGGAATGATGATCCAGGCGATGATGTACCCCAGGATCCCGATTCCACCGGCAAAAAAGAGAACGACCCAACCCAGGCGCATCAGCACCGGATCGAGGTTAAAATAAACGCCCATTCCACCGCACACTCCACCGAGCATCCGATCTTTTGTGGAACGATATAAACGTTTGATATCCGGATTTGTCATGGCTTTAAATTTTGTATTTGACAGATAAAATCGATCAAAGTTACATTTTTATTACATTCGTAAATCGTAAATCGTAAATCGTAGATCGTAAATCGTAAATCGTATATCGTATATCGTAAATCGTAAATCGTAAATCGTATGGAGTATATCGAAAAACTCGATGGCAACGTGATTGTCTGCGATGCCGGCGGCACAATCGTCTATATGAATGAAACTGCCATTAAAAACTATGCCGCTGATGGAGGCGCTTCCCTGATTGGCCGTAACCTGATGGATTGTCATGGAGAAGAATCACGGGAAAAAATCCAACAAATCATGAAAACCCATCAGAAAAACGTCTATACGATCGAAAAAAAGGGGAAAAAGAAAATCATTTATCAGTCGCCCTGGATGGACAAAGAGGAATTCAAAGGCATCATTGAACTCTCATTGGAGATCCCATTTGAAATGAAACATTATAAAAGAGATTGAAAAGATCCTTTGACAGCTCCCTTTGGTCCGCTCTCCGCGAAGCAATAGCCGGTACGGAACAGGATTTCACAACGGGTAAACTCGGACGGGCTATTTTTCTGCTTTCCGTCCCCATGGCCCTCGAAATGCTGATGGAATCCATTTTTGCCATTACCGATATTTTCTTTGTATCGAAATTGGGGCCCGATGCCATTGCCGCCGTCGGACTTACCGAATCGATGGTCACCATCGTTTATGCCATTGCCGTTGGATTGAGCACTGCCACTTCGTCGATGATCTCGAGGCGGATTGGTGAAAAAAATGCTGAAGGCGCTTCCACCGCCGCTTTCCAGGCCATTCTTACAGGTTTTATTGTTTCCCTGCTGATTGCCATTCCCGGATTTTTGTTTTCCGGTAAATTGTTGCAGTTGATGGGAGCGTCAGCGACGATTGTGAACGATATGTGGGGTTATACAGCGATCATGATCGGCGGAAATTCCGTGATCATGTTGCTGTTTATCATCAATGCCATATTCCGGAGCGCAGGCGACGCGGCAATCTCCATGCGGGTACTCTGGCTGGCCAACCTGATCAATATCTTGCTCGACCCTTTGCTGATCTTCGGGGTCGGGCCATTTCCTGAACTGGGGATCAAAGGGGCGGCCATTGCAACCACCACCGGACGCGGATTGGCGGTGGCTTACCAGTTATATCTGCTGTTCAACGGGCAGAAAAGAGTACAGCTTTCACTCCGTCACATCCGCGTCGACCTTCCGGTGATGGAGACCCTGATCCGGTTATCGCTCGGCGGGGTAGGCCAACACATCATCGCGACTTCAAGCTGGATTGTACTGGTACGAATCATTTCCATCTTTGGAAGCGTTGTGGTTGCAGGTTATACCATTGCGCTGCGCGTTGTCATTTTTGCACTGTTGCCTTCCTGGGGGCTGAGCAATGCCGCGTCAACACTGGTCGGGCAAAATCTGGGAGCACGTCAGCCGCAACGGGCAGAACGGTCTGTCTGGGTAACCGGATGGGTTAACATGATCTTTCTGGGACTGGTGGGGTTGTTCCTGATCGGATTCAGCCGCTTTTTCATCCGGTTGTTTATCCATGATGAAGCCGTTATTGCAGCCGGCTCAACGGCATTACGCATCATCAGCATCGGCTTTATCGCTTATGGCTTCGGGATGGTGCTGGTGAACGCGCTGAATGGCGCCGGGGATACCATAACGCCGACATGGATCAATATTTTCTGTTACTGGTTGCTTGAGATCCCGCTCGCCTGGCTACTGGCCACACATTCCGGCTTTCACGAAAACGGCGTGTTCATTGCCATTGTGGTCGCCGAGACCGTCATGACCCTGTCGGCTTTTCTAATTTTCAGGAGAGGAAAGTGGAAAGAGAAGAAGGTATAACCGGGATCCTCTGCCATGGAGATTCACAAGGGGGAGGTTAAACTCAACCGGCGTGCCCTGATGTTACCGTTAAACGTGCTATCAAGCCGATTGTTTGTACCTTTGCTCATCATATTTGATTTTTGAGGTTTTAAAAACGTACCTTATTGAGGAACTTTGTAAAAAATTGACCATGACCGATACCACCTCCATCATTCTCGAAAACATCCATAACCGGAGAAGTGTGCGCAACTTCACCGGGGATCCCGTAACGAAAGCCTACCTGCTGACGTTGCTTAAGGCCGGCATGGCTGCCCCTTCGGCGCGTAACCGTCAGCCACTGGCCTTTGTGGCCGTCACCGAACGACAAACCCTGGACGCACTGGGCGATGGACTGCCTTATACCAAAATGCTTTTCAAAGCCGGGGCATGCATTGTGGTGTGCGACGATACATCGGTCGAAATACAGTCTGGCGCCAACGACCTGTGGTACCAGGATGCCGCTGCTGCCACCGAGAATATCCTGCTGGCAGTCGAAGCCATGGGACTTGGAGCGGTGTGGAGCGCCCTTTACCCCTATCCGGACAGGGAGAGCCACGTTCGCAGATTGCTGAAAATGCCGCCGTCAGTCACCCCTTTCAGCATTATACCCATTGGCCATCCAACAGGCCAGGATCAGCCCAAGGATAAGTTTAAGGCGGAGAAGATTCATTGGGAGGAGTGGTGAAAAAGTGGACAGCAGGATTCTTTGCTTTTTATCAGGTGAAGACTGAAGTTCAAACAGGAATATTTGCCATTCCGGATTGTACACATGCACATAAATAACCATATTTGTATTTTATTTCCATTTTTAGGAACCAATTATGTAATTATGTATTCATTTTATGGAACGTAAGATTGAAAAAAAGCTGGCCGACTGGAAAAACAGTTCATCTCGTTTGCCAAAAATGTATATAAGTACTTCCAAAAACACGAACCGGATACAAAAATCATAAGAAATCCAGGTTCGGGTTTTCAATATTTTTATGTATTTTTGTAATTGAATTTCAAATTTACATAAATATGATCCCCCGAAAATTATCCGGAGCCATTCTGAAATTTTCAAAAAAATATCCCGTTGTTTCTGTAACGGGGCCACGCCAGTCGGGCAAAACAACCCTGGTCAGGTCGCTTTTCCCTGAACACAAATACTTGTCCCTGGAAAATCCGGAAACAAGGAGCATAGCGCTTACTGATCCGAAAAGTATTTTTGACCGGAAGGATCAATTGTTTATCCTGGACGAAATTCAGCATGTTCCTGAATTATTATCATACATACAGGTAATCTCAGATGAACAAAAAACATCCGGTCAATTTATTCTGACTGGCTCGCAGAGTTTATTACTGAGCGAAAAGATATCGCAAACCCTTGCCGGAAGGACGGCAATTCTTAAGTTGCTCCCCTTTAGCCTTTCCGAAATCAACAAATTGGACCAGGTCAGCGATTTTTCTTATGAGGACTATATCTATAATGGCTTTTTCCCAAGAATTTATGACCAGAATATCACCCCGGAAGAATTTTATCCATTCTACATAGAAACTTATGTTCAAAGAGATGTAAGAGCAATTCAAAATGTGAGGGACCTTAACACCTTTAGCAATTTTATACGATTATGTGCAGGACGCACAGGCCAATTGATTGATTATTCTTCTCTTGCCAAAGATACCGGTGTAAGCGTCAGTACCATCAAAGGCTGGATTTCAATTCTGGAAGCAGGCTATATCATTTTTCTGCTTTATCCCTATTACAGGAATTATGGAAAAAGAATAATCAAATCGCCGAAAATTTATTTCACTGATCCCGGATTGGTTTCCTTTCTTTTGGGAATTAAAAACGCTGAACAATTGAAAACGCATTACCTGAGGGGCGCCCTGTTTGAAAACCTGGTCATTCTTGAGTTGCTTAAGCAGAGATATAACCATGGAATCCCCCGGGATATCTGGTTTTTTCGCGACAGCAATCACAATGAAGTGGATGTTGTGGCAGAGAATGAGCAGCTCCAATGGATAGAAATTAAATCTTCAAGAACTTTTTCACCTGATTTTCACAACACATTCCGGTTTCTTGATAAAAACGAAGCTGCACGGAAGGATAATAAGTCGATCGTTTATGGCGGCGACGACACATTCGTTCACAAAGGTTTTGACATTGTATCGTGGAGAGATCTTGAGAAGTTTGAAACTTAGACACCTGATCGTCCGCAATAAACAATTAAAAGGGAGAGGATCCTCTCAGTCGTCGCACCCTTATGTTTCGGTTAAACAAACTGTCAGGTATCCTGGAAAGTTGTATTGCAGCGGAATATATTGAAACAGGATGAGTGAACAAGATCCCGATGTGGTTGTTCGGGTTTAGGTATTGGCAGGATTGAGTTATATCACTTTCATTTTTCCCCATCGAAGGTATATAAATTTTTCCCATTTCATTTATTAAAAATGAAAAGCTCTTCCACTTGTAACGGTTTCTTTCAGCAGGAAGTCGAAGGTAGCGTGCCGGATGGCCTCAATGGCAAACTTATCATATGGCGGTACATAACTGTCCGAACAAATTAAAAAAGTAGAAAAGTTCAAAAGGCTACATTTG
>DYSO01000073.1 GCA_020718225.1 Draconibacterium orientale
CTGTGACTTATAAAGATATTATAAACTAACTTGCTTATTGTGGATAAGCAGTAAACAAATATAAAAAATTTTGGAAACTGCTCATGAAAAACAGTTGGCCTGGCAAGTTCAAACATTTAAACTTTTACACGGATTTCACATGCTGGCATTGATAATTTTTTTACAGGCCTCTGTTTCCACAGATTCAGATGGCTCGCGGGAAAAGCTTCATCATACAATAAAGGATAGAATTACCAATAACAAAGGTAGCTGATCGGACTATACTATATCGGTTGATTATCTGCTGATCGCTTGTGCCGCTTTAATCAGAACATCGGGACGGTGAATGGAATCATAAACCGGCATAACCTCTTTTCCAGTCTCAAATAATCCATACACAGCCATCTGGGCCGTGCGTACTGAGTACTCGACAGTGAACACACAGTCTTTCGGGGCTTCAGCAAACTGTCCCAAAAACGCAAAATTTGTTGCGCCTGCCGGCAAAACATCGGGTCTGTCGCCAATTTCCCTCGGCATGAACAGGCTGTCGACATAGGGCATGGCTACCGGGATACAGTTTACTTTTCCTGCTTCCATAACCGGTTTCATCAGATCCTGGATCTTCAGGTGATACCACAGTTCCTCTAACATCTCTTTTCCGGTACATTCGGCCATGGTTTTATTCACAAAATTTCCTTTGCGGTCGGGATAGAGTCCGTAACCCCAGAAGATTTTAACATCTTTGGCCTGATTTGGAAAATGCGGCTGGCGGGCAATTACGAACGACATCAGCCAGTTGGAATCCGTCAAAGTTACCAGTCCACCGGTTCCGTCAACATTTCCTGAAAAGTTTTCCATGTGATCATGAAAAACGCTGTCTTTGATGGTCGCTGTAAAGGAATACCATTTCTGAAGGTCAATGTTGTCGCAGAAGGGACCCGGCTTTCCAAATGCAGCATCTTTTGCGGCAAGTTTTTTCCACAATTGCCAGGAACCTGACTCCGCCAGCCCTTTCAGTTTTGCAGGCGTATCCCAGGTTCCGTTATCGGTGCTTTCGGTCAGCGAGCCGTTGGTGATGAAAACGTAATCATTTTCGCGGAGTACGATCTCATTTTTATCTTTGAGATGGATCACCGTAGCTGTTTTTTTATCGGCCGACAGGTTAAAATCAATATCAACCACTTCCATTCCCAGGTCAAAATGTACGCCTTTTTCGGTAAGATAGTTTTTCATGGGAACGACAACCGAATGGTACTGGTTGTATTTTGTCCGCATCACGCCACCTAACCGGTTGAGCCCATCAACCAGGTGAATAAAGCGTTTCATATACCTTCTCATCTCAGCCAGGCTGCTCCATTTCTGGAATGCAAACATGGATGTCCAGATATACCAGAAATTGGTCGTAAAGAAATCCTGGTCAAACCACTCTTCAATCCGTTTATTCCACAGGGATTTCTCAGAAACAAAAGTCAGTTTAAGCAATTCTGTTTGCTGATGAAGGTTGAGCCCGTAGGAAGAAACATCGAGCTTTTTACCCTCTTTCAACAGCCTTGCCTGCGCGTTGGAAACGAACCTGGCGTTAAAATCGAAGGATTCATCTCTGACCGATATCTTCGGATCGTCAAAGGAAGGGATGTATGAAAGCAGATCCCAATAGCAGGTGTAATGCATTTCATGCATTCTTCCGCCTCTCACAACAAAGCCTTTTTCCGCATCGCCGGCCCCGTCAAGCGCCCCTCCCAATATATGATCTTTTTCGAGAATGTGGATGTTCTGACCCGGCATTCCTGCATCTTTGATAAGATAAACAGCGCTGGCCAGTGAAGCAATGCCACTGCCAATGAGAAACACCAGTGAATTTTCCGGATTTTTGTTTTTTCCTGATTTCATAATGACTCCTTTTTTAGTATTGGTTGTTATTCATCTTCCCTTTTATGATTAACAATCTGGTCTCTTAATCCGGTATATTCCTTCCTGGCTTTACCATATTGCCTCATTTTTGTAAAGATAGTCAAAAGTTGATGAAAACACTTTTTTGATGTTTTTCAAATTTTAATGAATCAGGCAGATCATCGGAATTTTTTTTATTTCCTTTTAACTATACAGTTTTTTAACCTACTTTAGCCGTTCAGGAGTTAACAATGCGTGAATGAAATGATTTGCAATCATCTTAACCAATCTCCAAAACCGGAAATTTTCGAAACTTCAATTTAACAACTTTATTATGGCGCTGCACGAAAAAGAAAAAATCATTGCGAAGATGGATGAAGATATTTATACTTCAACCGATTTGAGAATGAGTGTTCCGAAATTCAAAATTCCGGAAAAGGAAAGCAAAAGTGAAGAGGTATATTCGATCATCCACGACGAACTGATGATTGACGGCAACTCCAGGTTGAACCTGGCAACCTTCTGTTCAACATGGCTTGATGATGGGATCCATAAATTAATGGATGAATGCCTGGATAAAAACATGATCGACAAGGATGAATATCCTCAAACTGCTGCTATTGAAGAACGTTGTGTGCATATGATGGCTGATTTGTGGAATGCCCCGAAAAGTAAAAACACAATCGGTTGTTCCACCACCGGTTCCAGCGAAGCAGCCATGTTGGGGGGATTGGCCATGAAATGGCGTTGGCGCGATAAAATGAAAGCTGCCGGGAAAGATAGTTCAAGGCCCAATTTAATCACCGGACCGGTTCAGGTTTGCTGGGAAAAATTTGCCCGCTATTTTGATGTGGAAATAAGGCAAATCCCCATGGAGCAAGGGCGACTGCTGATGAATGCCGAAGAGGTACTCAAACGCTGTGATGAAAACACAATTGGTGTAGTCCCGACGCTGGGTGTTACCTTTACCTGTCAGTATGAAGATGTAAAATCGATCCATGATGCCCTGGATGAGTTGCAGAAAACAACCGGGTTGGATATTCCCATTCACGTGGATGGCGCCAGCGGTGGTTTTGTGGCTCCCTTCCTCCATCCCGGCCTTGTGTGGGATTTCCGTTTGCCCAGGGTGAAATCGATCAATGCTTCGGGGCATAAGTTCGGATTATCGCCCTTAGGCGTTGGCTGGGTTATCTGGCGTGAAAAATCGGACCTCCCCGAAGGCCTGGTCTTTAACGTTAATTATCTGGGAGGGAATATGCCAACTTTTGCGCTCAATTTTTCACGTCCGGGAGGTCAGATCATTGCCCAATACTATAATTTCTTACGGTTAGGCAAAGAGGGATACCGGAAAATTCAGCAGGCCTGTGCAGACCATGCTACCTATATTGCCGGAAAGTTAGAAAAACTGAAGGTTTTTGATATCATCTACGATGGACAGGGTGCATTGCCCGGAGCATGCTGGACCCTGAAAAAAGATGCAAACGTTGGATTCACCTTGTACGATTTATCGGATCGTTTGCGCAGCAGGGGTTGGCAGATTGCCTCTTATTCCATGCCCGAAAACCGGAAAGATCTTGTTGTTCAACGGGTACTGATCCGTCATGGTTTTAGTCGCGACATGGCCGATCTTCTGATTGATGATTTTAAACGTGCCCTTGAATGGTTTGAAAAACATCCCGTCAATAATTCCAAAGGAATTGAAGGAGCGAAGGGGTTTAATCATAATTAGTTCAGCAGATCAATAATACAAACATAAAATGGAACCAACAAAAACAGTCAATATGACAACCACCCGTCTGGTATTTATGACGGGCGCTGCTGTTTTCAGTCTTCGTGGCTTATCGTTTATGGCCATTGAAGAACTTACCATGTTTTTCTATGTTTTATTCGGGACGATATTATTCCTGATACCGGCATCTATGGTTTCGGCAGAACTGGGAGGCGCTTTCGGAAGCGTTGGAGGGGGAGTCTATACCTGGGTGAAGGAGGCATTCAATAAGAAACTTGGATTTCTTGCCATCTGGCTCCAGTGGATTCAGAACGTGGTGTACTTCCCAATTCTGCTTGGGTTTGCAGCTTCCATTATCGCCTATATGATCGGAAAACCCGAATTGAGCAACAATGGCACCTATGTTGGCATCTTCTGCATCGTGGTTTACTGGCTTTCAACCCTGATAACCCTGAATGGTTCTCAACTGATGTCAAAAATAGCCAGTTACGGTTTCCTGCTGGGAACCATCATCCCGGGCGCTCTTTTACTTATTTTTACCATCCTTTATGTTGCACTTGGGAATCCGCTGGCATTTCTTCATCCTTCGGCGGTGGATACTACCAACGCATATGTGTTTGAAGGAATGACACACCCGCGTTGGTTTCCGCATATCACAAGTTTGGACAATATTACGTTTCTTGCAGCCGTTATCCTGATTTTTGCCGGAATCGAAGTCCAGGCTGTACATGCAAATGAACTTAAAAATCCCTCAAAACAGTTCCCGAAGGTGTTGCTTTTTGCTGCAGTTCTGATTTTCTTTCTCCAGATTATAGGATCACTGGCTGTTGCCGTTGTTTTACCTGAAAGCAAGATCACATTGCAATCGGGGCTGTTGCAAGCATTTGAAAACCTCTTTGTCAGTATGGGATTTAAATGGCTTTTACCGGTTGTATGCATCCTGATGGCGTTTGGCGTGCTGGGTAGCGTAATCTCATGGATTGCCGGTCCGAGCCGTGGTTTGTTATGGACTGCAAAAGATGGTTTATTACCTGCGCCACTTGCCAAAGTCAATAAAAAAGGGGTCCAGCAAAACATTCTCATCATCCAGGGGCTGATTGTAACCCTGCTTGCTTCCATCTATTTTATCATCCCGAATGTTGGTGTCGCTTTCTTTTTATTGGGGGCATTGACGATCGGATTGTATCTGATCATGTACATGTTTATGTATGCTGCTGGTATTAAACTCAGGTATTCGCAACCTGAACTTGTACGATCGTTTACCGTTCCTGGCGGAATGATCGGAATGTGGTCGATAGCCGGTATCGGTTTTTTAGCAGTGCTTTTTGCTTTCATCGTCTCTTTCTTCCCCCCATCCCAGCTTCCGGTCGGCAGTCCGCTGGAATATGTAGGATTGGTCCTTGGCGGAACGGTTCTTTTTACGGTATTGCCATTTTTAATCACCCTGGGAAAAAAAGCCAAATCATGAATCCCTGTTACAGACTTTTCTAAAAAGAGCAACGATATGTTAAAAAAACGGGAGCGCACGTTTTTGGGAATCATTTTCCTGTTCACGGCACTGAACCTGCCGGCCCAGGATCCGCAGGTTCTACCATTGGGAAAGCGGGTTGATTCGCTCGAACAAAAAGTAAATGCCCACGATGCCTACTTTAAAAAAATCTTTGGACAGGAGTTGCCAAACTCCAGAAATGAAATCGAAAACAGGGCTTATAAAGGATTTGTGATCTCCAGTATAAAAGGGATAAGCCTTAGTATTGGCGGATTTGTTGAGACCGATCTGATTTACGATTTTAATGCTATGGGGGATAAAAATTCTTTCACCACCTCCTCCATCATTATGAATCCAACTCCTGGGTCGGGCAATGTGACAACATTCAGCGTCAGGCCATCACGATTGTCATTCAAAGGAAGCAACGGCGAAAACAGCGTATCAGCGCTGCTGGAATTTGATTTTACCGGCAGTAACGGTGCCACCGCTCCCCATTTGCGTCATGCCTACATTACCTTTAAAAATTGGGGTGCCGGACAATACTGGAGCAACTTTATGGACAGTGATAACAATCCCGACATTCTCGATTTTGAAGGACCGAATGGATCGCTGTGTGTTCGCCAGGTACAGATCCGATACACGTTTAAATTCGGTAAAACGAATAAAATGGCTTTTTCTCTCGAGATCCCCGGCTCAGAATTGACTGTTCCGGACACCTGGGTTTCCAAAGGAGTCATTCCCGATGTAACGGCAAGTTTTGAACACCGCTTTTGGAAAGAGACAAGCCATCTGCGGCTTGCAGGATTGCTGCATCCGATTACCTTCCTCAACAGCGTTGGAACAGAGCAAACCATTTTGGGGGGAGGGTTGAGTTTTTCTGGGGCTATTCAGGTCAGCAAACTGGATAACATCAATGTTCAGGTAAATGCCGGAAGTGGTTTTGCAAAGTACAACAACGACCTGGGGGGAATGGGGTACGATGCCTTTCAATGCAAATCCGACACAAACAAGGCGGCCACACTGGGTCAAATCAACTTCTATGTTTACTATAACCATTGGTGGACTCCCCATTTAAGCTCAGCGCTTGGATGCAGTTATGTGGGTCTGTCAAATGATCGTGGGGTATATGATCCCGATGCTGTTAAAAGCACCAGCTACGCCTCTACCAACATCATCTATTACCCGAACGACAATTTCAAATTGGGGCTTGAATTTCTATATGGCAACCGAAAGGACATGGACAACAAAGAACAGGATGCATTCCGGGTTCAGTTTACCTTTTTTGCGAAAATCTGATTCCTGAGTGGTGAGTCAGATCCATCCTTTTAGTTTGTAGTACCCCAGCGCCAGCCATTCGCGGATGACAAGGGTTTCGTAATGAAGCTGTGTCCAGAACTGGTATCTCAGGGTGATGTTTTCGCCGATGTCGGGGATAAATTTCCTGCCGCCCAGTTTTTTTGCGCTAAACGAAAGATCCCCCTCAATATCTTCCTCAAAAGCAGGGATGCCATCTGTTTTCAGAAAGCCCGCTTTTTTAAAAGCAAGGACGGCACGGTAAAGATGTTCCGGCGAGGTGACAATAAGAATGGAGAATTGAAAATGGAGAATTGATAATGGGGGGATAGAATAATTTCTGTGACTTTTTAACGTGTAACCCTTAACCCGCTTCCAGATGTTTATCGCCTGTGCCCTGGTATTTGTACCTGAGTCCTCAAAGAAAATACGTTCAGGGGCAACACCACGGAGTACCAGCTCCTTTTTCATCAATTGTACCGGACCAACGCTGTCGGCTGGATTTCCGGGAAGGGCAATGATGACTTTTGAGCGGGTAAAATGGTTGGCTGCTTTTGCCGCATACCAGCAGCGGATAAGCCCCGATTCGCTGGGCATTCCTCCTCCGCCCATCAGGATAATAAAATCGGGGGGACGGTGAACTCCTGCTTTTTTGACGCCCAGGTTGTACCATATCCAGAAAGGTGCAGATGTAAGGGCGAGAATGATCATTAACAAAGCAACGGCACCCAAAACAGTCAGGAGCCCCATAAAAAGAGACCTTATTTTTTTTAAGATAATATTTCCATTATGGTTTTTCATCCTTTTGTCAACCTGTTTTTATAATTGCGCACCTATGGAGCGCCTTGGATGTTGATTACTTGCGGGCTACAAAAATAAGACCCCTACGGGGCCAAACCGATTCACCACTCACCACTCACCACTCACCATTCACCAGTTTTCCCTTAACAATCGCCGAAATTTCCTCCACCGAAATGCGCTCCTGGAGCATGGTATCGCGGTCACGAATGGTAACGGTATTGTCGGTTAGGGTTTGATGGTCGATGGTGATACAATAAGGGGTACCTATGGCATCCATCCTGCGGTAACGTCGGCCGATGGTATCCTTTTCTTCGTAAAAACAACGGAAATCATACTTTACGACATCCATAATTTCCCGGGCTTTTTCGGGTAATCCGTCTTTTTTAACCAAAGGAAGGATGGCCAGTTTAATGGGGGCCAGCCGGGCGGGGATTCCAAGGACAATCCTTTCGCTACCGTCATCCAGTTTTTCTTCGCGGTATGCATAGCTCAGAACCGCAAGGAATGTGCGGTCGAGGCCGATGGATGTTTCAACCACGTAAGGAATATAACTTTCGTTCGACTCGGTATCGAAATATTGAATTTTCCGGCCCGAGAAAATCTGATGGGCGCCCAGGTCGAAATCGGTCCGGCTGTGGATTCCTTCGAGTTCTTTAAACCCGATGGGAAATTCAAATTCAATATCGGCAGCGGCATTGGCATAGTGGGCCAGTTTGTCGTGGTTGTGAAAACGGTACTTCGATGCCGGAATGCCCAGCGAAAGGTGCCATTTCATACGTTCTGCTTTCCAGAATTCGTACCATTGAAGTTCTTCGCCCGGTTTTACAAAGAACTGCATCTCCATCTGTTCAAATTCACGCATCCGGAAAAGGAACTGCCTTGCCACGATTTCATTACGGAAAGCTTTCCCTGTCTGGGCAATGCCAAAGGGAATTTTCATCCGGGCCGACTTCTGCACATTCAGAAAATTGACAAAAATCCCCTGGGCAGTTTCGGGGCGGAGGAAAATAGCGGAGGCATCGTCGTTCACCGATCCCATCTGTGTTGAAAACATAAGGTTGAACTGCCTGACCTCAGTCCAGTTTTTTGTTCCTGAAACGGGACAAACAATGCCAAGTTCTTCGATCAGCATACGGACATCGGCAAGGTCGTTACGGTCGAGCGCCGGATAAAAGCGTTTTTTAATGGTATCGATCTTTTCCTGGTATTCTTTTACCCGTGGGTTTGTTTCACGGTACATTGTTTCATTGAACGATTCGCCAAACCGGCTACGCGCTTTTTCAACTTCTTTGTTGATTTTATCATCCAATTTCTGGATGTGGTCTTCTATCAGCACATCAGCACGATACCGCTTTTTGGAATCCTTGTTGTCGATCATCGGGTCGCTGAAAGCATCTACATGCCCGGAGGCTTTCCATACCGTGGGGTGCATAAAAATAGCCGCATCAAGGCCGACAATATTTTCGTGATAACGGGTCATCGATTGCCACCAATACTCCCTGATGTTGTTTTTTAACTCAACGCCAAAGGGGCCGTAATCGTAAACGGCACTCAGGCCATCATAAATTTCACTGGAGGGAAAAACAAATCCATATTCTTTGGAATGCGATATTATTTTCCTGAATAAATCTTCGTTGGTGGACATAGCAATGATGTTTATTGCCGCGAAGATAAGAAATTTGCTGTTTCCGGTTATTCATTCCGTATACACCTTACCGAAAGGGCGCTTGGCATGAACTCTTCATAGAGGTCGAGGTTCCCCCGGTCACTGCTCACCATCATTGCAACTGCCGTGCCTTTTGTAATGGTTTCCGACGACCAGAAATATCCGTTGCTGTATTGGTTATGCCATCGCTGGGCCATGTAATCGAAATACCCTCCCGGCAATGCCGTAAATCCGCTGCTGTTATCGGCCCCTACATTGGGTGTTGCCCAGCCATTGCTTCCGGTATATTTTATCTTACCTCCGGCCAGGGCTTCTCCTCCCAGATAGCGGATCAGGGTTTTCCAGTCCGGGCTCGCAGGAATATGCCATCCAGCCGGGCATATTCCCTGAGCATTGGCGGTTTGTACATATTGCATCATCTCATCCCACTGATATAAGCCTCCCCACTGATCGCAGTTAATAAAATCATTCCCGTAACAATACTTCTCGAGAATCCCGTTGTCGGTTTGCTTTTGTAACTGGCTCTGATCAGTCCATTTACCAATATTAAGGTTGTCCCTCATCCAACACTGGGTACCAATTAAAACCGTTCGATAGGAGCATCCGGCGTATTCAAGGATTCCATTGCATGCAAAGGAATCAACTTTTACAGGGTTACTGCTTGTCGTGGTTTGTGCCTGTAAGGAAACTAAAAAATTCAGAACAAGGACCATGGTGGTAAATAAAAATCTTTTCATACTTCCATGTTTTAAGGTTTAACCAAAGATAGTGAATTCTAATAATCGGTGGATCCCTTATTTTTCAATTCGTCCGCAAACCAGAACCTGAAAACGATATTCAAATAAACCATAAAGCTAACACAAACTTAATTTTTATGTCGCCTGTCATTGCCAATTATATTTTATTAAATAATTTTGGCGTGGTTTTCTGAATTAACACTACGATTACTTATGAGGAATCTGATTGCAATTATCATCTTTCTAATCTTGGATATCGGACAGGGTATTGCCCAGGTATCTATCAATACCGATAACAGTATGCCTGATCCGTCGGCCATGCTCGATGTTAAATCTTCGAATAAAGGGTTACTCCCGCCCCGCATGACTTTCTCCGAAATCAATGCCATCCCGGAGCCAGCAGACGGACTGATCATCTATTGCACCGATTGCGGCACAACAGGGAATGGCGCTATGACAATTTTCGTCAATGGTATCTGGTACACCCTGAATGCCACGTGTATGGCCCCTGGATTTCCTTCGGCCGCGACGCATCTTGCAACACCGACCCAAATCACATGGAACTGGATACCGGTTTCAGCAGCATCAGGCTATAAGTGGAGTACAACCAATGATTATGGTACGGCCACCGATCTGCTTGCCGCTACTACCAAAATTGAAACCGGGTTGACTTGTGGCACTGCCTATACCCGGTTCGTATGGGCTTACAATTCGTGCGGCCATTCAACCCCGGCTTTGCTTTCTCAATCAACTTCCCTTGACCCACCTGCTGTCCCAGTTGTCGGCACCCATGTGCCAGGGGTAGATCAAATCGTGTGGAACTGGAATACCGTACCCGGAGCTACGGGTTATAAATGGAGCGCCACAAACAATTATGCTACTGCAACCAACATGGGGGCTGTATTGACCAAAACCGAGGCCGGGCTTACCTGTAATACGGCCTACACCCGTTACGTATGGGCCTATTCTGCCTGCGGTGTATCATTGGCGACAACATTGACCCAGACAACATTAGCCTGCGTCAATCCGGAGATGCCCTGCCTGGGAATTCCCACGGTGACTTACGGAGGCCGGACTTACAACACGGTGCAGATCGGAACCCAGTGCTGGTTAAGGGGAAATTTAAATATTGGCACAATGATCTCAGGGATCGAGGAACAATCGAATAACAATGGCCTCCTTGAAAAATACTGTTACGATGACCTTGAGTCAAATTGTGACATTTATGGAGGATTCTACCAATGGGCAGAGGCAGTACAATATCTGAACGGAGCGACCAATACAACTTCATGGAACCCTTCGCCAACAGGGAATGTTCAAGGTATCTGCCCCGCTGGCTGGCACATTCCGGCTGATGCAGAATGGACACAGATGACAGATTTTCTGGGTGGCAGTTTGGTCGCTGGCGGAAAAATGAAGGAAACAGGGACCACCCATTGGTTTGATCCAAATGGCGATGCAACCAATTCAAGCGGATTTACCGCACTCGGGTCCGGCCATCGCGAACCAAACGGGATTTTTACCGATATTCACGGTTATTCCAATTACTGGTCATCAACTGAATATTCAGCAACGTTCCCCTGGAGCAGGGCATTGGGATTTTTGGATGGAATAATCTGGACTGACTCCCAATGGGAGAAAACAAAAGGTTTTTCGGTACGATGTCTGAAAAATTAGCCATACAAAACGCAAACCTGCAAGGATGTAATTTCCTTTTTTAACTTAATTCATGTACATTTGTTTGTTAAAAGAGATCCATATGTATTATTCCGGACAAGAAATTATGGATATTGCCATAAAGGTCGAAGAAAACGGCAACGCGTTCTATACGGCGGCAGCCGAGGTATTCAAAGAAAATAACGAAATCAGGGGGTTGTTCCTTGATCTGGCCGAAAAAGAGGTTATGCATATCTCCATTTTTCAAAATTTAGCCGAAAAATTCGATACCGAAAGTTTTGATTTTGCTGCCGAAGATGCTTCAGATTATATCAGTCACCTGGCGGAATCACATATTTTTGGAAAGGCTGATTCCGGCGCCATTCTTGCCAGGAGTTTAAAAACGCCGAAAGAGGGGCTTGAAATAGCCTGGAAATTCGAAAATGACAGTGTTGACTTTTATACCGAACTGTTGAAATACACCCGTAGTAGTTCAAAACACCTGGTACAACAAATCATCGACGAAGAGAAAGAGCACGCAGCAGAGATTAAGAAGTTTCTGTAAGCGCAAGCCCGATGAACAAAAATGGCAGCAGTCCGATCAGAATAACCAGCAAGGTCATGAATATCAGATGAACCTTGTACGACAGTTCCACCTTAAGTTTCACACCCTCTGATTCTTTTAGGTACATGGCAATGATGGGTTTAAAGTAATAGGCTGCGCTGATGGCCGATCCGGCGATGGCCACAATCACCAGCCATACTAATCCCTGTTCCAATGCCGTTGTAAAAAGATAATATTTCGCCATAAATCCGGCCAATGGAGGGATTCCGGTGAGGGAAAGCATGGCAATGGTAAGGCAGAATGCCTCCAGCGGGTTGGTTTTTGCCATGCCATTCAGCGAACTGAAAAGATCATTCCCATGGGCTTCACGGATCAGGATCAGGATACCAAAAGCAAGGATGGTGGCAATGGAATAAGACAGTGTGTAGAGCAATAAAGCGTTGTCCGACATGAGGCTGAAAGCCACTACGGCCAGGAGCATATATCCGGAATGGCTGATGCTCGAATAGGCTAACATCCGCTTGAGATTGGGCTGATAAACCCCTGTGAGGTTGCCCAATAAAATGGTGACGATTGCCAGGATCCAGATGGTGGTTTCCCAAACGCCATGGATCCCGTAAAACGTATGGGTGAAGAAACGGAACATCGCAACGATGGAGGCTGTTTTCACCACCGTAGCCATGAAGGCCGTGAGCAGTGTGGGGGTGCCTTCATACACATCGGGGGCCCAGAAATGGAAAGGAACGATGGCAATCTTAAAAGCCAGTCCGATAATGAGCAGGAACAGTCCGGCTAAAAACATCGGAGGGTAGGTCCCGGCGCAGGATGCTACATAAACGGAGATTTTTTGCAGGTCGAAGGTCCCGCTGGATCCATAGATCAAAGCAATACCGAAAAGCAGAAAACCTGAAAGGAACGATCCAAGGAGGAAATATTTCAGCGTTGCTTCATTGGAGGTGATGGCCTCCTTGTGACTGCCGGCAAGCACATACAGTGCAATAGAAAGGGTTTCGATGCCCAGGAAGAGCATGATCAGGTTGCCATAGGAGGTCATCATCACGGCGCCCATTAGGGCAAAGATCATCACCCCGTATATATCGTCGAGCGGGCGCTGTACTCCGCGGTAATAATGGGCAGCTAATGAAAAGATCAGGAAAGTGGAAAAGATAAGCACTGTACTAAAGGCAACGGCCAGGTTGTCAACGATGATCATGGCATGGAAAAAGGATTGGAAGCTGTTCCATTCCAGGATCGTTAGCGTCATAGAGACCACCAACCCCAGAAGAATTACCGGCAACAGCCATGATTGCCTCTTCATGATTCCCAGGAAGAGGACGAGAATACCGAGACTTGTTAAAGATAGGATGGTGGACATAGAAAAAAAACAGAAATCCGTCAAAAATACAATGATTTTTATAAAATAGCATCAAATATTTACACCGGTTTTCTGATATAAAACGGAATGAAACATGACGGTTTTCGAGATCATTCTTTGTCGGATATAGGAGGCAATGGGTTTATTTTTCAAATGGAACAGAGAAATCCGTTACTTTTTTTTCCCGGAAAAATAGTACCGGTAGTCAAAAACAAGCCGAATGCCCACGAACCAAACGGTACGTGTTTCGGGTAACCCACCGGTATATTCTAAGGGGGTCCAGATGGTGGATCGTTTGCCGGGTATATCAAAACCGCCGTGCAACTGAAAAAGAAGACTCCCGGTTTGTCGTGAAGAGTAGGTTCGGAAGGGACGGTATTCCACGATCGGAAATTCGAACCGGGTCGAATACATAGCGAAATATCCCTCTTCGTCGTAACCCTCATCGTCTTTGGCTTTCAGAGTTACCAGGTAAGGATCCGGCCCTCTTCCAGACCCATACATACTAACGGCCACCTCTCTTCCCAAAACGAACTGGAATCGTCCGATGGGTGTTGGTAAACCCGTTTGCCAGGGGATCAAACCTCCGTTTCCCGCTGTAGTGACCACTTTCTGCATGGCATTCGGTGATGTAAGCGCCAATAAGGGCGCTAAAATAATCAAGTCGCCGGGAATCAGGAAGAAGGGCAATCTTAATCGGATATAATAGGCGTTACGGGTCGGAATAGCAGCAACATAATCACCCAATTGTTTCATTTCGGGTTCATTGTCGTAATCAAATCTCATGGTAGATCCTAAATCGATACGAGCGCCAAGGTCGAGGAAAACCAGTCCATCGCCCGATTCATTCAGAACCCCTTCCATACCCAATCCAACCCGAAGGCCAAGTTCCAGTCCCGAACTGAAACCATTGTAAGTCTGATAGTCAAAAAAGCCACCATCCAGGAAATTGAGGCTGGTCGCAGCGCTGAGACCAATGAAAGGGCCTATTTCAGCCCGGAACCGGGGAAGTTCCCCCAGTCCTGCGATTAAACCCGGAATCGGGGTAGCCATCAATACGGTGTCACATAAAATCTTCACTGCAGGATCAATCGGGCGTATGGGCATCGCCATGGCCTTGCTTACATTGAATGTGTCAGGGGTCGCCAGGGAGGGACCTGGTTGAATGAAGGCCGCATCAAACCTGATTTTTCCGCTCACAGCATCCAGGAGCTGCTCCATGCTCTTTCTGACTGCCTCGGAGGCCCATTCGACGTCCTCCGCCCGCATCGTGGCATCGCCCATCAATACCATTTGTTTATCTTGCCAGGTAGTTATTTTCAACCCTGCTTCATTGTAGTAATCATGGGTCCCTTTCCGCTTGGCAGCATCGCCCCATAGTCCGGCTACATGACCCGAGGTAAAACTATCCTCGAGGAAATGATCGGCGAAGGCTTCATCGGCAAGCGCCGACAGGGCCAGTGCTGAATGCTCTTCCGGGGTAAGATTTTCATCGTGCAGCCGCGCTGCTTTTGACAGGGCGCTCATGTGATACCAGATATAGGTGCCCACAGTATTGATTTCGGTTCCTTCTTTATAACACAACGCGAAATAGGACTCCGGTTTGATGTTGACACCCGGAAGCGCCAATAGGAAGTGACCATTATTTTTTCCGGCCCTGGTAACATATTCCGGATCGACCCGAAGCAGTTTGATATCCGAATCTCTCACCTCACTGATGCAGTCACTGCGATTGGTCGCCTGATCGAGACCAACCTGCAGTTTTGCGGCAATAGCTGCAACATCCAGGATCCAGTCAGATGTGAGAACAATATTGGCCAGGTCTTCTCCTGATTTTGAGTGGTCGCCGCCTATTGCGCACCACGCCGCATAATCGAGACACTGGGGTTTTAATCCCTGTTCCGGCTCTACGACAGCGGCACACAATCTCGTTTCATATCCTTTTCTGGCTGATGCCCATATCTGATCGAGAATTGCACGATGGTTGGGATCAAGTTTCGCAATGGCAGCCAACATTATTCTTCTGTGTTCCGGATAAAGGAAGGCGGAAGCCGGTAAGATAAAGAAACAAACCAGAATTACGGTCAGAAAAGTTCTTAATTTCATTATAGTATAAATTAGTATCTTACATCTAATCTCTTTTGGGGTTAGTTCCCCGCCGCTCTGCGGCGAATAAGAAATAATTCCCGAAGATACTCCGCTGCTCTGCGGCGGAGTCATTCATTATTCTTGTATTAATTGGCAAAAATTCCAAAAAACAAATTCCAAAAAACAAATAA
>DYSO01000228.1 GCA_020718225.1 Draconibacterium orientale
GCTCCTGCGTAAGCCAAACGGTTTCGTTCTCAAAACGGGTTTGTATCTTTGTTTGCCCGTCTTCGGTTTGGTAAATTATTATTTCCGAACTCATTTCTTCTTCTTTTTAGTTTTGGTTTCCGTTGGGAATAACGAGCCTCTGTTTCGTTCATTGAAGCCTTTGGCGAACCGTAAGCTAAAAGCAAATTGAAAATAAAAGTCTCTTTTGTCAACGGCGTAGCTAAATTCCAAAAATTGAACACTTTTGCACCTGATAGCTTGATATACTGGTTTTAACTGGATAAACTTATCCAGATAAACATACAAAAATACTCAATTCTTCCTGGTCGTCCAAACACATATTTCTCATTTTGTATATAAGTGTAATGGAATGATTGACAATTTGTTTTGCATTATTGACTGATCTATTCGGGCCATTGGAACTTTTATCCGGCTTTTTTGTGATTTTGCGAAAGCAAAATGGCTTAGAAACACTGAATTGAACTGAGCTTGTCGAAGTATATGCCCTTGAATGAAGAACCATGGTCAGACTGTTAAGCTCCTTCCTCGAAAAAGACGATGTGTAATACCTCCCGCCCCGATCCCCGGCAGGAAAGAACATAAACTTAATCCGGAATGGAACCGGAAAGTAATATCCCGGAGCAAAAAAATGATGAAATGGGTCAGGGAAATGAAAATATCCAACTCCGGCTGATTGTCATCCCGTTGCTGGATCAGGCGGATGGCAGGGGGGAGGCGGTTTCGTTCTCAACCCCAAAAACAGTAAGCAGTTTCGGCAACGTCACAAACGCATCCTGTCCGGATGGATCCGGATTACAACCGGAATTATTCCGTTCCCATTCTCTACGTAAACCGGATATTTGATCGTCAGCGTTTGGGTGCCGCTTATTTGCCGGCTTAATCCGGTCATGGTGCCTTTTAAGGGATCAGGTTTGTTGCTGACGTGTGGCCGGCAGACACTGCATAGGTCGAGCGTTTAATCAAAGTCAATAAGCTGATATTGTAGTGTTTACAAGCATGTTAGCCCCAGACCGTTATATTTTCAATTTACCTGGATCCTGCCGTGTATCAAATAGTGAAAGTAAAATAAGATGTTCATTATCAAAAGTATAATAAATCGTCAAGTTTTTTGAGAAAACACAACGATGGGCATTATTGCATTTTGGAGATGGGGGATATGCCTCTGGGAATAAAGAGAGAAGTTGAATTTGTTTCTCCAACTTTACAAAAATTTTGGTAATTCCTTCGATGTCCGGTTGGACTCAATATATTGGATTATACCTTCAAGATTATGTGTGGCTTCATAAGTCCACCTAATCTTAAAGCCACTTTTCATATTTTTTTCTTATCTGTTCGTGCGAATGGACTCGTCCCTTTGCAAGGTCATCTAACCCACGATTGATGGAATTCTTTTCGGCTGGTGCGATATGATCCCACCAGTCAGATTTTGAATCTGTTGGCAAATAAATGATTTTTTTTATAATATCGAGAAGATCATTATCCTGGATCTCACAGATTCTTTGAATGATATCCAGTTTTTCAGCTGATACGTTCATATTAAATTTGGCTTTGAACAAAGATACAAAATTTTCTATTCTTATTTTAAAAGGTTTGGTGCTAACGGTTCGCGTGCTGCCAAAAACCGCCTGAATTGAGCAGTTGGAAAACGTATCCGGCTGTTGTTGATAAGTCCCGGCAGGCCTCCGTTCTGGATAAAATTACCGCCGATATACAGATCCCCGGCAACGGCATTCAAGATCAGGTGTGTCCCTGTCCCGATCGTGATGGTTCCCGGTGTTCCACGGGCACCGGCAAGGGTAAGGTTGGTCCCGCTGTTCTGAAGTGTGATATTTCCGGGTACTCCTGACCCGACCAGTGGATCCGTAGAACCGCCCCCGGTCCATTCGTTGTAAGTTGTATATGCCCCCCCGGTATTATAGACAAGGGTGGAGGATGTTCCGCTGTAAGTCGGCGACTGGTTGAAGTATCCGCCTGCATTGATCTGGCAGGTGCCCAAAACGGTCATGACGGCACTGCCGCTTAGCGTTATTCCCGCAGAGGTCAGGAAAGCCCCGGTTCCGGTAACGGTCATGTCGGTACCTGTACCGTCCAGCACGGTGAGATCGGCTGTACAGTTCAGTGTGCCAAAAACGATCACCTGATCGATGCTTCGAATAGTACTGGAGATTATACTTGCATCACCTCGTATAAAAATTGTTCCGTCCGAAGACTGGGGATAGGCAGATGCCGCTACCCAGGCGCCGCTGGTATAGCGTTGCCAGTTCGCAACAGTGTTCCAGTTCCCGGATGCAGCCGTAGTAGTCCGGTAATCCCCCTCCGATTGTCCCCATAACCCCACCGGAACTGCCATCAGCCATGCACAGGATAAAAATTTTATCAATCCGATAACCCTTCGTTTTATGGTCACGCTGGTATTTTGATATTGTCCGGTGGGTTAATATTTATAAAACTTACAAAAATACAAAATATCATCGTTGAGCCCACTCCGAAAAGGGGGTTTATGATAAAACGAAAAAATTACTGATGTTCACAAAAAACAGTGCCATGGATAAATTTCTGCCCCAAACTGGCTGTAGACTGATCCGTAGTTCAGGATAACCCGGTTTAAATGGCCCCATGGCGGGTAAAAATAATGTTTTAAACGTTCTTTGACATATTTGTTTCGTAAAGTTTACTATCCGTACAAGGTTGATCCACAGGCACCTACAGCAAGCCCACATTTTCTGCTTGATCTGGCCCCTGTATTTTGATTTGCCATTTTTCAGCGGGACCCCAAACTGAAAAATGGTTGCTTCCACATTGTTTCGCTTGTGGAGTTCTTCCAATGGACGTGCTTTCATTTTACGGCGCATGGTTGAAGTGCGGATGGCTTGTTGGCCAAAATAATAAGGACCGGTTGGGGTTTCTATCCTCCATCTGTCTTCCTTGCTGTTTTTTTGCTTTTTAACGAAAACAGCCTGGGTGC
>DYSO01000229.1 GCA_020718225.1 Draconibacterium orientale
TTCCAATGCCACTGCGTTCTGATGAATATCAGCTGCAATCGCTTTTAAACCCTCGGGGCCATGGTAAACGGCATACATAGCAGCCATGGATGCAAGCAGAACCTGTGAGGTACAGATATTTGAAGTTGCTTTTTCGCGTTTGATGTGTTGCTCCCTGGTTTGAAGCGCCATCCGAAGCGCCCGGTTGCCATTGGCATCAACCGATACGCCGATGATGCGCCCCGGCATCTGGCGCTTATATTCGTCGCGGGTCGCAAAATAAGCTGCATGAGGGCCGCCATAGCCCATGGGTATACCAAACCGCTGGGTTGATCCGAAAACGATATCGGCTCCCCATTCACCCGGAGGGGTAAGCAGCAATAGGCTCAGAAGGTCGGCCGCTACAGCGACCATTGCCCCGGACTGATGCGCCTTTTCCACAATGGATGAATAATCACAAACAGCGCCGTACTGGTTGGGGTACTGGATAACACAACCAAAAACCATATCGGTAAAACTGAATTCATCCGGCTTTCCGATAATCAGTTGAATACCAAGGGGGAGGGCACGTGTCCGGATTACGTCGATCGATTGGGGAAATAGATCTTCTGCAACAATAAACTGGTTGGCGCCCCTTTTTATGGCATCACGCGAACGACTGTTAAAAAGCATAATCATTGCTTCGGCCGCGGCTGTTCCTTCATCCAAAAGAGAAGCATTTGCAATAGCCATTTTAGTCAGGTCGGCAACCATGGTTTGAAAATTAAGCAACGCTTCAAGACGGCCTTGTGATATTTCGGCCTGGTAAGGGGTGTAGGCCGTGTACCACCCCGGGTTTTCAAGGATATTGCGCAGGATGACGCCAGGAGTAATTGTATTGTAATAACCCATTCCGATAAAACTCTGGAACAACTTGTTTTTTGCAGCGATGTTTTTGATATGGTTTAGATATTGAAACTCATTCATGCCGGCAGGTAAAGCCAATGGCTCTTTTAACCGGATAACCGGTGGAATGGTCTGGTCGATAAGCTGTTCAATGGAATCAGCGCCGATTTTCTCCAGCATGGAATGGATTTCATGGCCGAACGGTCCGTTGTGTCTTCTTGCAAAGTTATTGTCGATCATTGGGAAGGATTTTTAAAAATTGTTGAATGAATCGCAAAAGTATCAAAAGTTTGTGAAAAAATAAACAAAATAACCCCATCACGATGGTGGGCCCCGTCTGAGCAGAAAAAAAAACCGCCCCGGCAAACCGGAACGGCTTTTTAACAGATTGAAGAAACGCTACCTGGTCTTTACCACTTTGGTAACAATATTCACTCCCTCCGAAGAATAAATCCTCAGTGTGTAGAGGCCAACAGGGAATGAGGCAGTTGAAACGGGAATTTTATTGTTTCCCCCCTGCAAAACAACAGAACTGGCTGATACCGGCTGCCCGTTGAAATTGTACAAACCAATCTCCGCTTTAACTGACTTATTTACATCGATGCTCAAATTTAGCTGATCAACGACTGGGTTTGGATATACTTGCCAGGAATCAACAATGGATAACCCCGTGTTCAATCCCAGGATGCTGTTGCCGTTATAGGTCATGACAACTTCAACGTGTGGGTTTTCGGGCGTAAGGGTGATCATCACCTGATCGCTGGTAACGCCTGGCATTTCCGGGTGAAGCAGGTAGGTCCCATACGCCATTGTTGGAAAAGTAAAGGCACCGGTGGTGGAAACCCTGGTAAATCCGATCGCATTGCCCTGCGCATCCATCAGGATCATATTGACCTTGTCGATGATGGTCTCCTTCAGCCCTTCCATGTTGATCTGGCCTGAAGCCGAACCCGGCCCGGGGGTCATCTCCCCTGACAACACCAGGTTGATGTTGTAAGGATTATTTTCTGCCCCCAGGGAAATGACCGTTGCCTGCTCCCAGTTAATGACATTTCCGTAATAGGTTGGAAGATAACTCATTGAATCGAATGGAACTGCCAGGATGTAATAATTTCCATCGGGAACCATGGTGAAATAGTAAACTCCGTTTAAATCTAAGGGGGACGCCCCGACAAAGGATTGGGAATTTCCGGTCGAATCGAATGAAAAGATCACGGCCTGGCCTGCCGAAACCGGGAAATTGCCTGCAAATACCTGCCCGTAGATCACATGGAAATAGGAACTGTCGTATAAGACAACGTCCAGGCAGAAAGTGCTGGTACAATTGTTTTCCTCTATTTGCAGGCAAACATTGTAGGTGCCGGCAGCGGCATAGGTGTGAACCGGATTCTGCACCGTATCGGACGTTCCGTCTCCGAAATTCCATAACCAGGTTGTTGGATTTCCAGGTGAAAGATCCGTAAAGACAACGGTGCGGTTTCCGGGAGGCGGATCAATGCTGTAGGCGAAGGCTGCATGGCAGGGAGCTGTGTCCCCAACAACGATCGTATTGCAGGTGAAATCGAAACAAGAGCTGTCGGCGCCCCAGATGCTCAGGCAGGCCGCATAAATTCCTGGTTCGGCATACACATGGGATGGGTTTTGCAGGTTAGAGGTAATTCCGTCACCGAAGTTCCAGCTCCAGTTGGTGATGTTTCCGGTTGACTGGTCAATGAAGTGATATGAATAAAGCGCGTTCGAATCAGCATAGACATTAAATGCGGCATGACAGGGTTCGGAAATCGAATCCCCCACCTGAATCATGGCATAGGTATAGTCGAAACACCCGGAAGCACTGTCCCCGATGCTCAACCCCACGGAATATTGTCCGATCTGCTGGTAGGTGTGGATTGGATTCTCTTCGGTGGAGGTAACCCCGTCCCCGAAATTCCACAAATTGATGCCATTGCCACCAACCGAAGCATTGGTGAAATGGATGGTCATGGGATCTGTCAGAAAATGAAAATAGGTGAAAGCTGCATGGCAGGGAGCTGGGTCCCCAACAACGATCGTATCGCAGGTGAAATCGAAACAAGAGCTGTCGGCGCCCCAGATGCTCAGGCAGGCCGCA
>DYSO01000074.1 GCA_020718225.1 Draconibacterium orientale
TTCATAGGATCGGGAACCGGGTTGTATGCCGGCCTTATCCCTGTTAATAAGGATGTAGGCAAGATTTGATCGATACGTGTTTACGATCCTGTTTGCCGATTCAGGCAGGTTAAATTTGATATGGCCCGTTTTTTCCTTCCAGAATTCAATTGCCTGGTTGGATTCCAATCCGGCATCATCCAGAATCTGTTTTTCCCCTGCGGTTTTATTTCCATAAAATGGGACGATCATATAAAATCCGGTATCTTCACCGGGAGCCAGCCGAAATGAATATTTAATGACACCATGGGCCAATCCTCCCGGATCAGTGGCAGATTTATATTGTGGCATGGACCCGTTGCGGAGAAGGTCAACAATATCCCCTTCATCAGCGGCAGCAGCGCCAAAATCATCGTATTTTTTCTGAGAGAGCAATACCTTATCATCAACGAAAATAAACTTCCCCTCCCCTTCTTTCAGCGAATTAATTTTTCCGACGCCACCGGCAAGATTCAGGAACTGATAGTAAGGATTAACCTGATAGGGCCGGATCAGCAGATAAAATTCAAAAGTCTTTGGTTGACCCGAATGGTTTTTAAAGGAATAGCGGATGTTAACCCGTGAATTTTTATTGGCCTCTCCGGTAGCGGTTACCCCTGTGACAAATTCCAGGCTATCACACCTCCAGGTGACGGAGGGTACGAATATAAATTCGCGTTTGTTGTCGGAGCAGTCCAATGACTGAACCGATTGAACATTGCTCCAGTTGTAAACCGAATCCCCTGTTTTAATAACCGGTTCGATGGAAAATTTTGCTTTATCGATCTCCACCATTCCATCTTCGTTGATCATGGCCTCCTTAACATCGTTGTTAACCCCGGCAATTGTCCAGTATGAGGCCTGCTCCAGAAAGTACCTTGGGTAATTGCCTTTGACAGAGTTTTTGGCAGTATAGATCAGAAAATCATTAAGTGTAAGGGAATTCCTGGTATCTAAAAATTTGATCCCGGAGATGGCAAACCCTTTATCAGAGTTGCCATTGATCAGGTTGATCCGGATATAACCCGCTTCGGCTTCGGGCAGTCTGATAAAACTGACATCACTTTGGTTCGATTGGACAGAAGAGACTTTTTCCCATTTTATGCCATCCTCCGAAAGGAGGATTTCAAAACGTGTAGCATGGTGATTTTTCAGCCAGTTGATTTGTAGCCCTCCAAATTCCCTGCGCGTTTTAAAATCGATTATGACATGTTGGTTTGTTGGTTCACTGCTTTGCCAGAAAGTTTGGGCGGATGGATCGACCATATTATCGGGTGGATGATTGACCGCTGAGGTTGAAGCGGTTACAGATGGATCAGGATAGGATTGGGCTTCAGGCTGAAGCGGTTCAAATCGCAGATCATCAATCCAAAGAGTCCCTTTGCCTCCCACGAAAGATGCGATGGTAAATTCAATCCGGTCAATGCGCTTTAAACTTTGATCGGTGGTAGGTCCCCAGGCAAAACCGATGTGCCTTTTCTTGATCCGGATCTTTTTCCACTCCCCCGGAAAATCATAGTTACGGTTGCTGACCCACCAGACGTTGTTTCCCGTACTGTCGATAAATTTAATTTCAAAGTTATTGGCCGGCGATTCGGCTTTGACATAGAAAGTAAACTCAAAGTTTTCGGGAAGATCGATGGGGAAAAGTTTTTGAATTCCTCCATATCCGGTCCCTTTGGTGAAATCATAATCAAATCGGATGGCATTACCGGTTAATCCTTTTTCATTGGATACATGTAAAGTAACTCCGTCGGATTTGATAAAATACCAGCCATCGGTATTTTCAAATGCATCCAGCGCTTTGATTTGGGCAAAAATGGCAGGACCTGTTAAAAGCAACAAGATAAGGATTGTTGTTTTTTGTAAGTTGAAACCCTTCATAACGATGAAATTAGATTATTTCAAATATTCATAACCCAGCCTGTTCAGCCCTTTTTGGATGATTGGGTCCTGCATCACGATATTCCAGACGAAGCCTGTTCTGAAATTTTCAATCATCATCAGCATCGGGCCTTCATCAATGCCGATAAAATCATCGTCGTACCATTTGGCTGTCAGGTTGAATGAGTCATAATAACCATATTTGCCCCACAATTTTTTACCATATTTTTTATTCATGGATTTGATGGTTGGCAGAACAATTTCAGGCGCAAACGGAAGGGATGAAAGAGGTCCGTAAGGCGCAAGGGTCCCATCGTCAAAATAGTTATAATCGGGGCCACTTGTTCCTCTTCCGGCATATCCCAGAAACTTAAAATCCCCGAAATTATATTTCTCTGTTGGACCGTCACAGGCCGTTACTCCCCAGCAGAGCGAATCGTACCCTTTCCAGCCCTTGGGGTTATCTATGGCATATTGACGTTGCACCAGGGTTGCGCGGCGGGAATTTTCAAAGTAATCAATCCCTTTTTCCATCATGTACTGATCGACAATACCGCGATAATCGATAAACGCCTGTGAAAACTGATGGCCAAATAAGGGAGGGAAAGCCACGTGCGAAAGGCCTTTGTATGGTGTGTACCACCGATAGGTTTGTAACCATGACTGATAACTTTGTTCGGGATTTTTCATCCCGCTTCCGGCAGCTAAAACATACAGGAAAAGCGCTTCGTTATATCCAAACCAGCCATAATCCTGCAACCCTTTTTCGGGGGACCACGCCATGGAAATTGTATGTGCATATTTACTTGAAGCCGGTAAAACCATAAAATCCCAATCGATCCGACCCAGTAATAAAGAAGCCAGGGAACGTATCTGATTTTCCACTTCATTGTCGAGGGTATAATAATTCCTGGCAAAAATAATTCCCATCATCAGGATTCCGGTGTCAATGGAAGATAGTTCGCATTTCCATTCGCGTGTTCCCGAGTTCATGCGTAAAAAATGGTAGTAAAATCCTTTGTATCCTGTAACATTTGTGTCGGTGCCCTGAATTGAATTGGCGAAAAAGTTCAGCATATTCAGGGTAATCTTTGCTGCCTGTTCGCGGGTTATCCAATTTCTTTCGACCCCGATAGCGAAGGAGGGGATGCCAAAACCCGTGGATGCGATGCTGGCCGGAGCCCATTTGGCAGCGCGGTCTTTTACAATTCCGTATTCAGGATGATGTTCGTGTAAAAAGAAAAGAAAAGTTTTTTGCTGTATGGTATCGATCATTTTCTCATCATCGGATGATATTGGGTATCTGATTTTTCCATTGGAATGAAACACTGTGTTTTGCGATTTCACGCTTCCAAATGCAAGAGAAAAAACCAGCAATAATAAAAGTTTCCTGATTTTCATATGTTTTATTTTTTTGATTAATAATGAATTCAATTTTATTTACAGGAGATGGAATCCATGAAAGTTACTGTTGCCGTATAAAGTCACAGTGTTATTTTGTCCACGTTACCGTTGCAGATTTAACATCTCTCGAATTTCCACCGATCATGATCACAAATTCGCCGGGTTCCCAGTCGAATTTCAAATCATCATTAAAAAATTTAAGATCTTCCGGTGTAATGATAAAGGTGATGGTTTTGGTTTCGCCTGATTTCAAAAACACCTTTTGGAATCCTTTGAGTTCTTTTACAGGCCGGGTTACGCTGCCCACCAAGTCGCGGATATAGAGCTGCACTACTTCGGCGCCATCGTAATTGCCTGAATTGGTAAGGGTGATGGTTGCTGTTAAGGATTGGTTTTCTGTTAATTGTGTTCTATCTAAGATCAGGTTACCGTAAGTGAACCGGGTATAGCTCAATCCAAAACCGAAAGGATAGATTGGATCGTTGGTAACATCCAGATAATTGGAAAGGAATTTATGAAACCCTTCGCCTTCAGGAAGCGGTCTACCGGTATTTTTATGGTTGTAATAGAGGGGGATCTGCCCGACATTCTGAGGGAAGGTAACCGGTAATTTACCGGAAGGATTGACCACCCCAAAAAGGACATCGGCGATGGCGTTCCCCGATTGGGTGCCTCCAAACCAGACATTCAGGATGGCAGGAATGTTTTTTTGTTCCCATGTCATGGTCAGGGGACGTCCGGTGAAAAGCACCATCACCACAGGTTTACCGGTATCCAGGAGTGCTTTGAGAAGCGCTTTCTGGTGTCCCGGTAAGGAGATATCCGACCTGCTTGAACATTCACCACTCATTTCGGCAGCCTCTCCAACTACAGCCACTACCACATCGCATTGCGACGCAACGGAAACTGCTTCGGCAATCATCTCTTCGGGCGTTCTGCTATAATCGCCCACCGAAGCGCCATAATTAATTCTTTTATCCAGCGCAGGGTCTTCCACAAAATTGGCGCCCCGGGCATAGTGGATCTCGGCATCCGTGCCCAAAACATTTTTTAAACCCTGCCATACGGAAACGGATTGCCTGTGATCGGTAGCTACGGCCCACATGCCGGCCATATTTCCGGGATTATTGGCCAGCGGTCCCACGAGTGCAATTTTTCCTTTTTTTGCCAGGGGCAGGAGTTGGTTTTCGTTTTTCAGTAATACAAAAGTCCGGGAAGCAATTTCGCGTGCCGCATTAAAATGGTCGTCTGTCGCAATTTCAGTTTTTGCCCGGTTCGGTTCGCAATAGCGATAAGGGTCTTCAAAAAGACCAAGTTTGTATTTGGCTTCCAGTATCCTGCGACAGGCTTTGTCGATCTGTTCAATTGTTACTTTCCCCTCTTTCAGTGATTTTTCAAGCGTGGTCAGAAACCCTTCACCGACCATGTCCATATCGGTACCAGCCCTTAAGGCCATGGCCGATACGGTTTGCAGATCACCCATACCGTGTTCGGTCATTTCATTGATGGCAGTGAAATCCGTCACCACAAAACCGTTGAATCCCCATTGGTCGCGAAGGAGATCGGTCAACAGCCATCGGTTTCCGGAAGCAGGGATCCCGTCCACTTCATTAAATGAAGTCATTACGCTTCCAACACCTGCTTCGACGGCGGCATAATAGGGTGGCAGGTATTCGTTGTACATTCGGATGCGGCTCATGTCGGTGGTGTTATAATCGCGTCCGCCTTCTGCTGCGCCATACAAAGCGAAATGTTTTACGCATGCCATCAGGGTGTTGTTTTTCGATAGATCGTCGCCCTGGTACCCATGAACATAGGCCCTGGCAACCATGGAACCAAGGAAGGCATCCTCCCCTGCCCCTTCAGCAACGCGGCCCCAGCGCGGATCGCGGGCGATATCAACCATGGGTGAAAAAGTCCAGCATATACCATCAGCAGTGGCTTCCGTTGCGGCAATGCGGGCGGTTTGCTCAATCATGGCCATGTCAAAGCTGCTGGCTAACGCCAACGGGATTGGAAATGTAGTCTGGTAACCGTGGATAACATCCATACCAAAAATCAGTGGAATTTTCAGGCGGCTCTCTTCAACGGCCACTTTTTGGACATCGCGGATCTTTGTAACCGATTTGACATTTAAAAGCCCTCCGACCGACCCCTCTTTGATTTTTTTTCCAATATCCGAATTGGTTGTTTGGCCTGTGGTAATATCCCCTGAACCAGGCAGGTTCAACTGTCCGATCTTTTCTTGAATGGTCATTTTTTTCATCAGGTCATCGATAAAGAAATGCATCTTTGGATCGGCCTGAACTTCAGCATTCTGCGCATAAGTGAAAGCAATGTGAATGGCCAGGCAGGTAGTAAGAAAAAATATACGAAATTTCATGTTACTAAATATTATGTGTTTCATTGTGACCGGATGATAAACTTTTCAGCACGTGTCAACCGGATTTGACCGGGTATCTTCATTCATGACATCCTGATCAGGGTTTAGAACTGACTATTCTGCAATCACAACCGGTCCGGATCCACTGATCCCGTTTTCGTTGATTGCCTCAATGGTGAAATAATAGGTTTTATCTTTATCCATGGTTTTAAGCCAGTATTCGTTGGAATTATAGACCATAATACAGTTGTACCATTTTCCAGGTTCGGTAGCCATATAAATATTATAAGCATAAGCATTGTCAACCGGTTGCCATTTCAGCCAGGCGCTGCGTTTGTCTTTTTCGGTACGAAATACGACCAATTCACTGACAGCCTCTGGTTTTGGACCTTTTCCATGACCAAAAACCCGGAACCCGGAGATGGCAAATTTCCCGGTCGGCATATGGATGTTCACCAGTTTCAGATACCGGGTTTCGACTGGTTGAACCAATTCAATATAGTCGTGGGGGATATCTGTTTTGTTTTTGCTTTTATCGACAAGCAGGTCCCAATTTTGCCCATCGGCCGATTCGAAAATTTTATACTGGTGATAAACGCCCAGCGATTTTCCTGAAAATCCTGCATCCTGGTCGGCATAATTGACCTGTATGGCCATGACGGTTGAGAGGGCCCCCAGGTCTGACTGGATCCATTCGTTGGTATCACCGGTGGCGGCGGACCAATACGTTTTGATGTTTTCATCCACAGCCAGGTTGGCGGCATACGCTCCATAGGTAGAGGAAACGGTGACAGGTTTTTGATAATTCAACAACATCCAGCCTGTGAAACGATCCGGCTGATGATCTTCTTTTCCGGAGAGGAGAAAATTGGGGTAATCGCCAAAGGCGGTATTGCAATACATTACGCCATCCTTGTCGAAACCGGCAGGCCAGATACCGATCCGTCGTTCAAAATTGTTTTTTACAGAGATTGCAATGGTTGAAACGTGCCAGTAGTTGCCCCAATTATCCTGAAACGTGGCCCCATGTCCTGCGCCGCGGGCAAATCCGCCGGGTTTATAGCTAAAAGGCATTGATTGGGGCGTAAAGGGCCCAAGGGGTTTGTCGCCCACAACAACCCCATCGGCATATCCGCTGAATTCGGTACCCGGGGCGCCATATTGCAGATAATACTTTCCGTTGTTTTTTGTCATCCATGCCCCTTCAATGAACGGATCAAGAAACGTGTTGTCCATGTGTTCACCAAAACGCTGCCAACCATATTTCCAGGGTTCCAGGATATACATCTCCTTTCGGGCTGTCAGGGGTTGCATGGTTTTCCGGTCCAGTTCGACCCCATACAGCGGATATTGGTTGCTGCTTCCGTTGTACATGTAAAACCTGCCATTGTCATCGGTAAAAAAGGCAGGGTCCCAACCGCCAATGGCCAGGGAATCGACCAAAGGCGCCCAATCATCATTTTTCGGGTTGGTACTCATCCATATCGTAAAATTGCTGGTATAAGTCGAACCAAACACCAGCATGGTATCGCCGATAATCCCGACGGCCGGGGCACAAAGTTCATCGTAACCCTCATTCCATGAACGAAGGAATTTCCGGGGGACAAAATTCCAGGAGATTAGATCGCTGCTCCACCAATAGCCCCATTGATTTGTCGAAAAGAGAAAAAAGTCGCCTTTATAGTTGACAATAACCGGATCGGCAGTCGCCCTGTGGTTGCCCCATTTGGTAAAATTTGGGATCGGTGTATAGCCATAGTCGATGTTTACCGGGTTACAATAGCTTTTTTGCTGTGCCTCTGCCGGTAATGTCAGTAACAGGAACATGCCGGTGATAAGGTACATTTGTATCCTGCACATGGGAAAATCGTTAAAATTAAGATTTCATCATCGGTTAATAATCCTGATTGCTTCCAGCCCGTTCAACCTTTTCATCTTTGGGTATTTCAAATACGCCATTCCTGACAGGTAAAAAAAGAGGGAAAGCTTACCCTTCCCTCTTTTTAATTTACGATTTTCAATTTACTTTTTCTTCACATTATAAAGTGTTTGAACATCTTCGCGTGTGATTGTACGGTCGAAGAAGTGCATTTCATCGTAAAGGCTGAGGTCGGAGAAGTGTTCCCAGATGGTAAAGGTAGGCGCGCCGGATGCGATGGAGATGGAACTACAGTCGGTCCAGTCAATAGGGGCCGTAAGTTGGACCGTTGAAACGGTATCGCCATTCACATAAATGCTGATAAGGGTTGGTTCAATGGCAATTGCAAAATGGACCCAATCTTTGGCGATAGGAATGGTAACGAAGGGGTTTTTCCATACATCTGTAGTCCCGATGCCAACATTCAGTCCGAATTTTTGACTTGTTACAGTGCCCTCCCGGAAGAGTCTGAGCCCAAATTTTCTATCTTCATCACCGCCGGTTCCAGGGCGGCCGATAACGACAACTCCGGCTCTGACTGGAGTAGAATTGACCTGCATCCAGAATGCGAAGCTGAATGCTTCACCGATGATCCCCTCTGTGGGATAGGTAACATACGCATCGGTAGCCCCGGCATAGGCATCATTTTTCTTTCCGGGTGCAAAAGAAGGAGCGCCGACAACTCCGGCTTCAGAATAGCCAATATAGTTCAGATAACTTCCATCAAAGGGTAGGTAAATAACCTCGCCTTCCATTGGATCATAAGGAGGCGCTAACACTTTTCGGAAATTGACCGTTTTAGAATCGGTTTTATCCGTTTTATCCACTGCAGTTACGGTCAGCACATGGTTTCCGGTAGCTAATTGGTTGTACACGAAATTGGGCGCAAACCTTCTGTAGTCGGTGAATGATGTGTAAGAAGCGATTTCAGTTCCATCCAGGATAACGGTAACGGATTTCAGTGCGATGTCATCGGAAGCCGCAAATTTAAATGTGACAGGGCCAACCGAATCCGTCGAAAGGACAACTTTTCCCTCGGTAGGATCGGTGATCACAACCACCGGAGGTAAGAGATCGGGCCCAGGGTCGACCGGGTTAATAGGATCAAGGCCTTTTTTGCATGATACAGCCATTACTGTAATCAACGCGCAAAAAAACAGGTATTTCAGAGATTTCATATTTCTAATATTAAATTTTAAAATATTCTACTTGGTACGAAGGATAGGGAGTTGGTCAACCTGGAACTGAGGATAGGGCAGGAACGTTTTTTCCATGGTAAAAGTCCTTCCATCATAACTCAGTGCGTTTACATCGCCAAGCCTGACCATATCAAAAAAGCGGGTTCCCCACTCCATGGCAAGTTCGGCAAATTTTTCATCCATCACCTGGGCATTGGTAACGCCCGATAAGGCAGGCATACCGGCCCTTGCCCTAACTTCATTAACGGCTTGATCGGCCGAACCCGCGGCGCCTGATGCTCCCTGTGTGAGCGCTTCAGCATACATCAGCAGAATTTCGGCATACCGGATTACAGTGAAGTTTTTATTGGTACCATAATTGGTCCTGCCGGGAGTAAGCTGATCGGACGGGAGATAATGTTTTCCACTGACAAACATTTCGCGGGCAAAATCGTTGATGATGTCACCGGAAGGTGTGGTATGGGATATCCAGGAAGGTAAATCCGGATGGTCTTTTCTGAGCTCAAGAATGCCACGGTCGGTAAAAAGGACGCTGGTTTCAAGGCGTGTTTTCTCACCTCTGTCGAGCATAAATTTAATATATTTCAAACTTGGTTCCCAAAAGCCCCATCCATCACCGGCGCCGGCAACTTTGGGCGTCCACCCCTGGGGTCCGAAGAAACCAAAGAGGTAATAATAATTATCGCCCGTTCCCTGTCCAAGGTCTGAATACTGCATTTCCAGTAAATTTTCGCTGTTCAGTTTACCTTTGATCTTAAAAAGTTGATAAAAGTCGGGTTCAAGGATAAATCTGCCTGAATTAATAATTTCCCCTGTTACATCGGCAACTGTTTGGTATTGTTTAAGTTCAAGATTAGCCAAAGCCTTGATGGCAAGAGCTGTGTATCTTGTAACGCCTCCCGGAAGGTCGCCACGTTCATTGGGCCTTACTGCTGGCAGACTGGGTATTGCTTCATCCATCCAGGTAGAAACCATGGTCATGATTTCATTTTTAGTGGATAACGGGACGTTAAACAATTCTGTCGGGTCAGAGTTGGGTGGAACGGGAAGGCTTCCCCAGACACGGCTGAGTTGAAACATCCAAAATCCCTTCAGGACTTTAGCCTCAGCAATATATTGATCGGCCAGGGCCTTATTGGAAGCATATTGCTTATAGAGCGCAACTTGTTCCATCGCTGAGTTGGCAGTGATAATGTAGGAATAATAATCCTGCCAAAGGGCGTTGTACATCCAGTAATCTTTATTATAACTATAAAGATCGGTATTGGCAAAATCCTGTTGGTCGCCGAGACCTCCCGCATTGACATCGTCACCGCGAACAGAAATGAGTGGAAAATCCGACCAGCCCTCGTCAACCCGATTGAGTTTCTGATAAACCCCGATCAGTGGTTGAACCATGTTTTCGGTTTTGGTATAATCCGTTTCCTCTGTGAAGGTCCTGTTTTCAGGAGGTTCATTGAGGTACTTTTTACACCCGGTTATACCAACCAGGAAAATTATTGTAAAAGTACTTAAAATAAAAAATTTATGTGTTTTCATAAGGTTACAGTTTAAAAATTAAAACTTCAGATTCAGGCCTATTGTATAGACTGCGGCAACCGGATAGGTCTGATTATCCCAACCGTTGGCAACTTCAGGAGTAAAACCGTTGTATTTAAACAAGGTAAGAGGACGTTCGGCAGTGAGGTAGATGCGTGTTTGCGGGAAATTCCCACCCAACCATTTGCTGCTGTTGATGGTGTAACCGAGCTGAATATTCTGGATGCGGAAGAATGATCCGTCTTCGACAAAGAAATCGCTCATTTTCTGGTTCCATCCTCTGCGTAATCCTGAAGAGGAGGGATACTTGTCGGAAGTCCCATCTCCATGCCAGCGGTTTACGGCCAGGTCTGCATCCATATTTCCATCGGAAGTCCAGATGACTTCGCCGCGTTTGCGATTCAGGATTTTATTTCCGGTTTGACCATAGACACTCAGAGAAAAGTCAAAGTTGAAAAACTTAAAGTTGACATCCGCGCCATAAGTGAACGATGGGAAATAGGAGCCCAGAATTATCCTGTCGTCGTCATTAATTTTTCCGTCGTTGTTCTGGTCCACATATTTTAAATCTCCCGGGACCAGGCTATTGGCAATTGCAATCGGGTCGGCATCAATTTCTCCCTGATTTTGATAAACCCCTGCCACTTTATAACCATAAAATGCCATTAAAGGTTCGCCAACGTAAGTACGTTGCCTGAATTCGGCCGTTCCTCCATCAATATAAGGTTGCCCATAGAGGTCGATGGCCTGGTTTTTCAGTGTGGAAAAATTTCCACCGACACTGTAACTGAGTTTTTCATTTGCTGTTTTATCTGACCAGTTGAGGGCAACTTCAATACCGGAGTTGCGGATAACCCCGACCGGTTTCAGAACGCTCCCGCCAACCAGCGGAATCGAAACGGGAATAGCTGCATTTTTGGTTTCGCGGTTGTAATAATCGAAATCAGCCGAGAGCCTGTTATTTAAAAACCTTGCAGTAAAACCGACATCGGTTTCCTGTGTCAATTCCCATTTAAGTTCCGAGTAACTGTTTGAAACCACGGTACCGCCGTAGATGACCCCACCGAGGGTAGTAGTCACAACGCTGGTGGTATAAGCGCCATCGCTGGCCTGAATATTGTCGTTTCCGAGTTGTCCCCAGCTTGCCCTGATTTTGAAAAAGGGTATTACATTGTTGTTTTTCAGGAATTTTTCTTCCGTTATAACCCAGCCAACGCCAATGGTTGGAAAATATCCCCATTTTTGCTGGTATTTATTGCTTCCGTCAGCGCGCATCGTTGCATAGAGCAAGTATTTCTCTTTAAAATTATAAGCGATCCTGCCGAAATAGGACATACCATATTGTGCCCCTCCGTTATCAGAGACTGCCTCTGCCGGGATGTTTACTGCCTGACTGATGTACCACGACTGCTCCATATCGGTAGGGAAATTCTTACCCTGTGCAGTGAGGAAGGTGAAACCCTCATCTTTGAAAGAGGTACCAGCCATCACAGTCAGATTGTGGTTTTTGAAGCTCTTTGTAAACGTAAGCACATTATCCCAGATATAATCGTTATAGTTGGTAAAATAACGGGTGATGGTGGCATCCGGGTTTTGAAAGCTATTCCCGATGAACCAGGGCAGGTTAATAACTCTCTGATCGATTGACTGAAAACTGTAATTATAGGTGGTTTTAAAAGTCAGGGTTTTGGGGATCAGGTTGAACTCAAGGAAGAAGTTGGCAAGCAATTTTTTGATTTTTACCCGGTCGATGTTGTTATCCATAGTCGGGAATGGATTTTGTCCACTCCGGTAGCCCAGATCCTGGGCATTTGAATAATCGGTGGGGGTTGCCAATGTATTTGAAGGATCATAAACGGGCATGATCGGGACAGCATAATATGCATTGCTCCATGCGCTGCCCTGGTTGTTATATTTTAAAGCATTGCTGAAAATGAAATTGCCTCCGACGGTGAGCCATTTAGTAGCTTTAAAATCCACTTTAGTCCGGAGGTTAAACCGTTCGTATTTGTTTTCCATTTTCATGATACCATCCTGAAGAAAATAGTCCCCGCCGATGGAGTAGCGTGCTTTATCATTTCCACCTGCAAAACTCAGGCTATGGTTTGTAATCATTGCGGGACGGAGGATTTCAGCATACCAGTCGGTATTGGGCGACGGGATATTCGGATCGACGGTGCTGCGCCCATAGCGCTGCATCGCGTTCAGGATATACGATTTATCAGCTTCCGATCCGGATTCCATGGCCATGGTTGTAAACTGTTGTGAATTGGCCATCTTTAACACATTCTGAGCAATCTGATAGCCGAAGTATCCGTTGTAGGTTATTTCCGACTTCTGGTTGTAATTTCCCGATTTGGTCTCAATCAGCACAACGCCGTTGGCGGCCCTGACCCCGTAAATAGCCGAGGCCGATGCATCCTTCAGCACCGACATAGAGGCTATATCGGATGGATTGAGAAAGTCGATGTTATCATAAAACATACCGTCAACAACATACAGGGGCGATTCGGCCCCTCTGCCGGGAAATGAGCCAACCCCCCGGATTCTGATGGTAGGTGAATCGCCCGGCCCTCCGGCAGAAACTACCTGCACACCGGCAACTTTTCCCTGCAATGCCTGCAAGGGCTGAGATGAGGGTGTTTTATTAATTTCATCTGATTTCATCGTAACGATGGATGAGGTTAGATCCTTCACTTTGGTACTTCCATACCCAACAACAACAACTTCCTGTAACGATGTTTTTGAAGGATTTAACTGGATGTTAAATACACTCTGAGCACCAATGGATACTTCTGTTTTTTCATATCCTACATAGGTCACAACCAGTGTATTATCCCCAGCGGGCACCTTTAAGGTAAACTTGCCATCGATGTCGGTGGTTACGCCGATGGTGGTGCCCTTGATCAGTACCGAAGCTCCCGGTAATGATTCATTTGTCGATCGGTCAGAAATGGAACCACTGATGCTCCTCTCCTGCCCGAATGCTGCAGAACAAGCAATGGTCAGTAAAAGCAGAAACATGCTTTTTAACCAACTACTCGCTTGTTTTCGTGGTAGATAGTTCTTCATAACATTTGTTTTGGTTTAAAGGTTGTTACTAAATGAATTGTGATTACTCTGATTGCAATTTAATAATTCGTTTTTAATCGGACGATGGATTCTTAATAATTTGTATCCTTAATAAACTTCACTGAGGCGGTCCGGTTTCTGAAATAAAGGGTAAAGTTGTACAGGCCATCTGGCAGACCTTCTACAGAAAATTGTACTTGGTGTTGTTCCGGGTTTTCAAAAATCCGGACCTGTTGACCCAATATATTCGTAATTATAGCCCGGCTAAAATCTCCAGGATTGTTGATATATAGAGTTTCCTGAACGGGATTTGGGAAACATGTAAAATTTTCCGGACCAGAATGACCCGGTACGCTATAGGCTGAATCCGGAACAAACCCGATGGCATCGAGGGCTGGTTGGATCTCCTGGTTTGCCATGAACCTATTCCACAATAATCCGCTCCTGTGGTTTTCGATCATGTAGATGATCGGCCCCTGGTCAATGGCCAGATAAGAGGTGGCATACCAGCTTCTGTCAAGGTTGAAGGCATCAATAAAACCAAAATTTCCCCAAAGACGGTCACCCCGGTCACGGTAAAAATGTTTCAGGGCTGCCATTGATTCGTCAGGGGTATATGGCATGGCCGATAAAGCAGCCGAAGGGGTTATGGTTCCGTTGTCACGCGAGGCTGTTGGCTCATGAACGGTATACCCGTCGGGGTCATCGCTGGCTGTCAGTCCCCAGCAAGAGGCATTGTATCCTATATGGTTCAGTGGATTATCAACGGAGTAATCATGATGGATGAGGCTGATATTCCTGCTGTTTTCAAAATAATTGGCATAGTTGTCTTTGATATTTCTGGGATCAAAGCCCAAAAAGGAATAATGGGTAAAGAACAGGGGGCCGCCATAATCCCATCCGACAAAAATTTTATGGTTATAAAAAGTCCTTCCGTTCAGATAATAGGAAGATCCTGCCCAGCCCGTGTTCCAGAGACTGGCCGGGACACCGTGGGTTGGGGAGGCAATGGCAAGCAGATATACGATCATGGACTCGTTATAACCTCTGATCTGCATGTTGATGGCCCAGCCATAGGTTGGCGACCAGTGCCAGTAAAGCACATTGCTCCCGTTTTTACGGTACCAATCCCATTCCACCTCTTCCCAAAGTTGTGTAATCACATTCCGGATCTGTTGTTCTTCGGTGTTTTGCTGATCAAAGAAGGTTCTGGCAGCTAAAAGTCCTTCAATCATGAAAGCTGTTTCAACAAGGTCGCCTCCATTGTCGGTCTCGCCAAAAGGAATGACTGCCCCCGTGTTACCATTGAGCCAATGGGGCCAGGCTCCGTGAAAGCGGTCGGCACTCTGAAGGAAAGTAAGGATCCTGGTCATCCGTTCAACACCCTGCTGGCGTGTGATAAACCCACGATGGATACCCACCAGGATGGCCATAACCCCGAATCCGGATCCACCCGAAGTTACGGTATTTCCCGAGCCATACCTTTCGCGTGTCATGCCGGAAGCCGGATGTGCATAATCATAGAAATACCTGAATGTAGCCTCCTGCACCATGTCAAGCAGTTCGTTGTCGTTGAAGACGCGGGTGTTCGTAACAACTGTATCCGATGGGCCGGAGGGTTGATTGGTCGTGTTCAGTGCGGTGATGAAATAATGGATATCAACATTATGGCTTAGCGTTTTAACATGGTCTGTAAACATGCACATGTCAACCGGGGTAACCCCTACCCGTGAAAAAGTCTGCCCTCCGTCGGCAGAGCGGTAAATCTCATAGCCACTGACATTTGTCTCTGGATTCGGGTTCCAGGAAAGAAAAACATGATTTTCGTACCCTTTGGCAGCAAGACCGGTCGGAGGAGAGACCGGTGGTGATACGCCACCGCCTTTATATACCCGAACATCATCAACATAAATGGTACGATCCAGCCCATCAGC
>DYSO01000075.1 GCA_020718225.1 Draconibacterium orientale
ATTTGAACCATTACCGGCTGATAAAAAAGAATTGCTGGATAGCCCGGTAATCTCCGATTGGCTCTCCCTCTCCTCCGAAAAAGTACTGGCCCCTCTGATCCTTAAAGTTTCCAATGAAAACATACCGCTTATTTATCAGCGTTTTTCACCGGATTCGGACATCGTAATGTTTGATAAACAAAGCCTTACGGTTCAATTTGTTGAAAGTGTAAAGCACGATTTCGATTTGCTTGTGAAACTGACGATGATTTTCGTCACCCTTCTGCTGATTATCTCATTTGGCCGGCTGGGACTGGGCATCATCACTGCCATCCCGATGTATGCAAGCTGGATAATAACACTGGGCTTTATGGGAATTACCGGCATCCGGTTTAACATTTTTAACATTATTATCTCCTCGTTTATTTTTGGCCTGGGGGTCGATTACAGCATTCTGATCATGCGCGGCCTTCAACACCATTACAAAACCGGTCAATCGGGTCTCCAACCCTATAAAGTATCGGTAATACTTTCTTCTGCAACAACCATCTTCGGAGTCGGGGCGCTCTTTTTTGCCCGTCATCCTGCGCTGTACTCCATCGCGCTCATCTCGGTCGTCGGCGTTGCCCTTGTGGTAATTATATCTTTTGTTACCCTGCCATTGATATTCGATGGGATCATTTTATCGTGGGGCAGGAAAAAATTCCCGGTGACCCTTCGCATCCTCATTAAAACCCTGGTTACCTGGGGGAACATCGTCATGATTGCAATAATCATGATGATTTTCGGCACAATCATCAACCTCCTGCTCCCCATCAGGCAAAAAAAGAAGGAGATGATCTTCCATTCTCTGTTTTCATGGCTTACACGTGCTTATATTGCCTTTACATTTGCATTCGACCGGAAAACAATAATCCCGGCCGGCGAAGATTTTTCCCGGCCGGCTATCATCATCAGCAACCACCAAAGCCTGATAGAAACCCCTGCTTTTTTAAGGCTTTACCCAAAAATTCTGATCCTTACCACAACCTGGGTCTATCAATCACCCATTTTCGGCCCCATCGCCAGACTGGCCAACTTCTTTAATGTGGACCAGGGAATAGAAAATCTTTTAGTCCCCCTCCGGGAAAAAGTCAGGGATGGTTTTTCAATCCTGATTTTTCCGGAAGCACACCGATCCTCCGATCAAAAAATCCAACGGTTTCACAGAGGGGCTTTTTATCTTGCAGAAAAACTTCATATCGATATTCTTCCGGCGCTGGTCTTCGGTTCAGGCGATTTCCTGCCCAAAGGGGCGTTTTGGGGAAAACCCAACGCTTTCCGGATGAAAATTCTTCCAAGGATTACACCGGATGACCATTCATTCGGTAAAACCTATCAGGAACGGGCGCGAAATTTCCGTCGGTTCTACATCACCAGCTATGCAACTTTTAAAGCCGAAGAGGGCGATGCCCACTATTACCGCCGTCTGCTTGCATTGAATTATGTGCTCAAGGGGCCCATCCTGGAATGGTACATGCGGGTTAAGCTGAAACTCGAAGATGATTATGAAATCTATAACGAACAGATGCCCCGAAATGGCCTTATTCTTGACCTGGGTTGCGGTTACGGGTTCATTGCCTATATGCTTATGTTTACCGGCGAAAACCGTTATCTGACAGGCGTTGACTATGATGAGGAAAAAACCACCGTCGCAGCCCATTGCTTTTCCGGAAATGACCGGATCCGGTTTTTATGTGCCGATGTTACCCACTTTAAAATAACCCCCCATGACGGCTTTCTTCTGAACGACCTGTTGCACTACCTGACCCCGGAAGAGCAGAAATCACTCCTGGAAAAATGCTTTTTAAACCTGAACCCCGGTGGCTCTATCCTTATCCGTGAAGCCAATACAGAACTGAAACAACGTCATAAAAAATCGGTTCTCACAGAGATCTTCTCTACCCGGAGCGGGTTTAACAAAACTCAAAACCCCGGTAAAAAATTATACTTTACTTCAGCCGAAAATATCCGTTCCCTGGCAGAAACAAATGGAATGAATATGAAAATCATTGATAATAAAAAAGTTACATCGAACAATTTATTTTTGGTACGGCATGGATAAATTCGATGTCATCATCATAGGATCAGGCCTTGGGGGGTTATCATGCGGCTATATCCTTGCAAAAGAAGGGTTCCGTGTTTGTATCCTTGAAAAACACCATACTCCGGGTGGAAATTTACAGACCTTTATCCGTCATGGCCATAAATTCGAAACCGGCGTCCATTACATCGGGGGTTTGAACCCCGGTCAAACCCTGTATCGTTACTGGAAATACTTTGGACTTACCGATACCCTGCCCATCCAAATGCTTGATCCAGATGGTTTCGACAGGATCGGATTTGATGACTTGGAATTTCCTTTGGCACAGGGATTTTCAAATTTCACTGAACATCTGCATCCCTTCTTTTTCCGATCGAAGGCGCTCATCCAACAGTATGTCAGGGACCTTCATGAAATAGTCTCTTCATTTCCGCTCTATAATCTTGAACTGCCCGAAAATCAACAGGAAACACACTTTATCAGCCAAAGTGCATTTACTTATTATAAAAAATTTTCATCCGGCGAGCAACTTTCTGCTGTACTTGCCGGTAATAATTTCCTCTATGCCGGAACCCGCAATACACCGCTCCATGTCGCGGCGCTGATCAACCATTCTTTTATTTCCGGGGCATGCAGAATCATTGGGGGCAGCGACCAGGTTTCCAAAATTTTGGTAAACCAAATAGCCTCCCTGGGTGGGACCATCCTGACAAACAGCGAAGTAACACACATCAACCATACGAATTCCCGTTTTTCTGTTGTCACCCTGAATAATGAACATTATTTTTCCGACACCCTGATTTCCGCCATCCATCCGCGTACCACCCTCTCCCTTTTACCACAAAAATTAGTAAGGACAGCTTTCAGGGAACGAATATTCCGGCTTACCGATACCCCTTCATCCTTTATCCTTTACCTGGTAATGAAACCGGGATCATTCCCCTATCTGAACCATAATTATTACTATCATAAAACCGGGAATGTCTGGGATGAAAGTGATGGCGATAAAGTGCAATGGCCTGCCATGTATATGCTTTCCACTGCCTGTCATGAAACCAACCAGCGCTTTGCCAAAACCATCACCATCCTCACCTACATGAATTACCGGGAGATAAAAGCCTGGGAAAAATCAACTACCGGTCGAAGGGGAGACGAATATTCAGATTTTAAAAATGAGAAAGCGGGAAAGTTGCTTCAGCTTGTCGAAAAAAAGTATCCTGAAATTCGTTCAGCCATTGCATACATGGAAATTTCCACTCCGCTGACCTGGCGCGATTATACGGGTACCCCCGAAGGTTCGATGTATGGTGTCGGGAAAGATTACAGGGAACCTTTACATTCAGTAATCTTCCCGAAAACAAAGATCCCGGGATTCTATTTTACCGGTCAAAATACCAACCTGCACGGCGTTCTTGGCGTGACCATCGGATCAGCGCTGACCTGTGGCGAAATGGTAGGTTTGAAATACCTGATAAAAAAAATTAGCGATGGCTGAGCAGAAGAAAAAAAAGATCAAATCCGGCTGGGCACTCCTGCTGGTTTTTGCAGGTATCGTGCTGGTTTCGGGTTTCTGGTTTCACATCGCAACAACCATAAGCCCTCCGGATCCCGGTAGTTATGCTGATACATCCCTGGTGGTAATGAACCCAGAACCCGGTTTTTTCTATGTTAAAAACAATTGGCTGCAAAAAAACGACGCGGGTCTGTGGGAAATGTACCTCGAAGGAAAACCATATGAACGCGGGGCCATCAATGGCAAATTAACAAAAACCCTGATTGCATTGCAGGAAAAAGCATTTATTGACCGGATCAGGGAGATGGTGCCATCGGATGGTTACCTCCGGTTTTTAAAATACTTTATCTATTGGTTTAACCGTGACCTTGATAAATACATCCCAACCGAATACAAACTCGAAATCTACGGTATTTCTGCCTCAGCATCCCCGAAATATGACTTTATCGGTTCCGGATACCAACGGATGCTCAACTACCACTCTGCCCATGATATCGGCCATGCATTGCAGGAGTTAAGCCTGGTAGGTTGCACCAGTTTCGGAATCTGGGGCGATAAATCAAAAGATTCGGAACTGATCATCGGAAGAAATTTCGATTTTTATGCCGGCGATGAATTTGCAGAAAATAAAATTATTTGCTTTGAAAAACCTGAAAACGGGTATGGTTTTATGATGGTTACCTGGGCGGGGATGATCGGGACCGTCTCAGGTATGAACGAAACCGGCCTCACCGTAACCATCAATGCAGCCAAATCGGAGATTCCCTGGTCTGCCAGGACACCCATTTCCATTGTTGCCCGCGAAATTCTTCAATACGCGACTACCCTACAGGAAGCTTATGCCATCGCTCAAAAAAGGGAAACATTCGTCTCTGAATCCATCCTGATCGGCTCTGCCAAAGAAAACAAAGCCGGAATCATCGAAAAATCACCCTATAAAATTGCCCTGGTTGTTCCTGCCTCAGATTATATCGCTTGTGCCAACCATTTTCAGTCGGCAACCTTCTCCAATGATCCCCTGAATATCCGGAACAAAGCTGAAAACGCCTCTTTCTATCGCTATCAGCGGTTAATCCAGAATATCTCAACCCCTGTTCCGATGAATTGCCAGGATGTAGCTGCCATCCTCCGCGATAAAAAAGGACTTAACAATGCCGATCCCGGATATGGAAACGAAAAAGCCATAAACCAACTGATCGCCAATCATTCTATCATTTTCAAGCCGTTACAATTACAGGTTTGGGTATCTGCCCCCCCCTGGCAACTTGGTAAATATATATGTTACGACCTGAATGAAATTTTTCATAATTTTGCAGGGTTAAAACGGAGAATGGATATTTCCGATACCGGAAAAACCATCGCCGCGGATCTTTTCCTTCAATCATCTGATTATAAACGGTTTTTGAAGTTTAAGGAGATGCGGGAAAAACTGAAGAAGAGCCTCCATAACAAGGAAAATATTTCAATAACAAGTTCTTTTATTACTGAATTCATTAACTCAAACCCCGGATATTTCGAAGTATATTCCCTGATTGGGGATTACTATTTTAAGATGGGCCAGTGGAAGGAGGCCAAAACAGCCTTTCATAAAGCCCTCACCCGAATAATACCCAGATGGGATGAGAAATTGGCCATTATTGAAAAACTGGCTGAATGTAACCTGAAAATAAAAAAAACGCAACGATGAAATTTAAATTAATATATCCCCGCTGGGAAAAACTGGAAGGACAAACAATTTTTAACCTGCCTCCCCATGGACCGGTTGTAATGGCAGCCGCCCTGCCTGAAGGCGTGGAGGTTGATTTCACCGACGAAAATGTTGAAACCCTTGTTATTGACGATAGTCCTGATTTTGTTGGGATTTCAACCATGCTCACAACCCAGGTAAAACGGGGATGGGAAATTGCTGCCCAATATCGTAAATTGGGGAAAAAGGTGATCTTCGGAGGTATTTCAACCATGCTCCATGCCGAAGAGACCATGCAATATGCCGATTCTGTTTTCCTTGGAGAAGTGGAAGGCCGCCTTCAACAGGTTTTTCAGGATTTCCACAACAACGATCTGAAAAAGGTTTACAATTTTATGAACAACCCACCCGACATGGGCCTGATCGGACCTGCAAGAAGGGATATTCTGAACAAAGACCTATACTATCACAAAGGGTTCAGAATGGTTGACCTCTTTCATGCTTCCCGTGGGTGTATCTATGATTGCTATCCCTGTGCCGTGAGATATTTAGGCGGTCGCGGGTTCCGCCCACGCCCCATCGACAGGGTTGTGGAAGAACTGTCGCAAATGGACAACAACCGGCTGTTCATTGTCGATAATTCCCTGGCCCTCGACACAAAATGGGAAAAAGAACTTTTTAAAGCCATGATCCCTTTAAAAAAGAAATGGGTCAGCCATACCATCGAAGATAAAAATGAAGTGCTCGATCTCGCTGCCCAGGCAGGGGCATGGTATGTTTACCAGGCCGTGTTTGATACCTCCGATTACATCAGAAACAGAATAAAACAATACCACGATTACGGAATCGCTGTTGAGGGGACCATCCTGCTGGGACTCGACAATCAAACCGAGGACGATATTAAACGATTGATCGATTTCCTGCTTGAAATTGACTTGGACCTTGCTGAATTTACTGTTCTCGCACCCTTTCCGCATACCAAAGCATACAGTGATCTGTTAAAACAAAACCGCATCTTCGACCTTGACTGGAACCATTATAATGCAGGTAAAGTGGTTTATCACCCCAAACATATGACAGCCGGACGATTGGCTGAACTATATCAGTATGCCTGGGATACATTTTATAAAGATGAACCACAAACCATGAAAATGTTCAACCTGATCAACCGGGCTGTATCACAAGAGATTTCAGATGGCACCTATACCCCGCGCCGCCGTGACCTGGCTGACTTCAGCTTTGGGAAAAAAGTACCTAAAGTTGCCTAATTTTATTGTTTCGTCAATTTACTGCTTCGATACGATACTTGACTATGGAAATAAATCCCGACTTCAATAAATACATGGACCACTACTTTGACTATCTGGGACAATGGGATAGCCCCTCCAGATGCGGCCTGAAAATGATTCAGAGAAAAGATGGAAAAACCCTTGCCATCGCTACTGAAATCTATCGGCAAAACCCCGGTACCCCGGTAACGGAATGGGTCGCGCCGCTGGCAACTCAAATTATGCATAAAACCCATTGCGAACCCGGCGCTTTTATATTTATCGAACACACCCCCGACCTTCAAAGCAAACTCACTTTCTATGGCGAAACCTTTGACCTGGTTGAATTTGATGTTAACGGAACCACCCTATCCAATCCAAAATGGAGTCGGTTGACCTCCCTGGAAGTTGATGCAATGATGGAAGAATAAAACCTTCCTATATTTGCATTATGGGTAATCATCGCCTTCGTGCCTGCCAACATTCCATTGCATTCTTCACCTTACTTTTCTTCATTCATTCTGCTCAGGCGCAGAGAATCCTTAAATCCTCCATCATCGGGTCGGTTTACGAAATACAAACCCATTCCCCACTGCCCGGCGCCACCATTATTATCATCGACGCTGAACCTCTTCTCGGAACCACAGCCGACAATCAGGGAAATTTCATCCTTCCGGAAATAAAAATCGGGTCATACCAGATAAAAGTAACCCATGTAGGATATAAACCTTACATATCCGAACCATTGATTGTTTGCAGCGGTAAGGAAACCATGATCACCGTTTATCTGGAAGAAACCACCTTAACCTCGCCGGAAATCGAAATCAGGGGAGATTATAAAAAGTACCAGGCAATCAATAAAATGGCCACGGTTAGCGTCCGCTCCTTTAGTGTGGACGAAACATTCAGGTTTGCCGGGAGTTATAACGACCCAGCCCGTATGACAGCTAACTTTGCCGGAGTTACCTCCGGTATCGATAACCGCAATGATATTATCGTAAGAGGAAATTCCCCCATGGGAATGCAATGGCGTATCGATGATATGGAAATTCCCAACCCCAACCATTTTGCAGCCGTCGGCACTACCGGAGGACCCGTCACCCTATTGAACAACAACCTGCTTACCAACTCCGATTTCTTTACCGGCGCTTTCCCTGCCCAATATGGCAATACACTCGCTGGCGTCTTCGACATGCGGATACGCAATGGTAATAACCAACATCGTGAATATTGGTTTCAAATTGGCTGGAACGGCCTTGAATTCGGCGCAGAAGGCCCTTTCACAAAAAAACATACCGCATTCTATCTTTTTTCCTACAGATACTCCCCGCTCCAATTCCTGAACTGGTTTAATATCAATGTCGGGATAGTCCCCAAATACCAGGACCTTAACCTGAAATTTACAATCCCGGCCGGAAAAGCCGGAACTTTTACAATTACCGGTATGGGTGGCTTAAGCTATATTGAGTTGTACGACAGCCGTAAAGATCAATCGGAATGGACCTTTCCAGACCTTGGCGAAAATCTTGCAACCGGATCCAACCTGGGCGTTCTTGGCCTTACCCATCAGATTTTTCCACTGCCATCGCTGCGGCTGAAAAATATGATTTATATCGTTGCTTCTGATGTCAATACCAAAATCGATACTTTCTCCAATATTCAACAAACCCCGGCGCCCTGGGCAGGAGAACATTCCACCGAGATAAAATACTCCTTTTCCAGCCAGTTGATGAAAAAATTCAACGCCGGTAACGCACTGGATGGCGGTATTTTTATTGACTATTATCATATGTCATTCGCCGATAGCATGATGTTTAAAGACAAATTCATCGTCAATACAAACTCCACTGAAAAGATGGGGTTCCTCCATGGCTATATACAGTGGAAACACCTTTTTTCCGATAATTTCACTACCACTACAGGCATCTTTGGGTCGTGGTTGTCATTGAACAACGAATACACCCTGGAACCCCGTTTCGGTTTCGATTGGTACATTCATAAAAACCATTCTTTGAACTTCGGGACAGGCCTCTACAGTCAGATGCAGCCACGGGTCATCTACTTTATCCTGGACCGGCTACCCGATGGAATCGTATCGCAACCCAACCGGAGACTGCTCAATACCCGGAATGCCCAGATTGCATTGGGATACAACTATCTGATTTCAGAAGATCTGCGCTTCAAAACCGAAATTTATTACCAATACCTGTGGAATATCCCTACCAAAACTTCTATTCCCCAATATGCCCTGAGTAACCAGGGCCATGACTTTTTTTTAGATCGCCAATATTCCGACAGCCTTATCAATAAAGGGAAGGGGTTCAATTACGGAATCGAATGCACCTTTGAACGGTTTTTCAGAAAAAACTATTTTTTCCTGTTCTCTGCATCGTTGTTTAATTCAACCTACCTGGGTTATGATGCAATATTGCGCAACTCTGCCTTTAACGTCAATTATGCGCTGAATGCAGTGGGTGGCTACCAGTTCATCATCGGCAAACGCAAATGGGGAATCATCTCTTTCGGCCTGCGGGCAACATGGGCCGGCGGAAATCCTTATATCCCATACGACACCCAGGCGTCAATGGCCACCGGAGAAGCCGTTTACGACTGGGACCAGGCATATAACCCACGGTACCCTGAATACAAACGGATATCTTTTCGGTTTGGCATTAAAAGAAACCTCCCCGGTTACAATATCGAATTCCTCCTCGATCTGCAATACAGAACGAGCTATACCAACATTGCCCTTCAGCGAATCGATCCGAAAACAGGCGAGATCAAATATTTTTTCACCATGGGCTTCTTCCCGATGGGGACATGGAGAGTACAATTCTAGAGAAAATGTTGTATCTTTGCATTCCTCTTATATATGTAAATGAATAAAATACCCCACCACTCATTCCATATCCCAGTACTTGGAATTGGATATTCCATTGACACCCCGGTGAAAGTGGCCCATCTCGGTATTTCTTCAGTGATTTCCTTACTCGATGATATGCTGATGGAAAAATTACGCGAATTTTATAGCCGGAAGTTCGACCTTCCTTTTCAGGCCATTTCCGAGAAAATTGAGGATTTCAGGGCAAAAAGGATCACCGCTTACCTGAACCTTGTTAATAAAATTGCCAAAGATAAATTCGAAGAATTAAAAGCAACCTGCGAACAGAAAAGCAGCGAATTTTCTACCTATATCGAAATGCTCCAGGATGGTTCACAGTTGAAACAAAAATTTCTTCAACTGAAAAAAGATTGGAAAGAGATGGATATGGTTAAATTCTTGCAGGAAAACCTCTCCATGGGAAGCATCGATGTAAACATCATGACCAAAGTTGATAAGGAAAATTATCGTAATCATAAAAAACTTCCGGTTGAATTCAATGATGGACACGCTGCCCTGCGGGGTTTTGTGAACAGCGATCTTTCCTCTTCGGTGGTACTGTCAGCTGGTTTGAGCCCCCATCTTTACAATTACCTCGAAACCTTCGACAGTTTTTATCCGGATGCAAATCTTTGCCTCAATAAAAAGATCACCCTTAAAGTGAGCGATTACCGATCGGCCCTGATCCAGGGAAAATACCTGGCAAAAAAAGGATTATGGGTATCAGAATACCGCATTGAATCAGGGTTGAATTGCGGAGGACATGCATTTCCAACAACCGGGCATCTTCTTGGACCGGTGCTGGAAGAGATGAAACTTAACCGCGATGAACTTGTAAATCAAACCTTTGAACTATTAAAAACAGCGCTGAAAGCCAAAAACCGTCCCTGTCCCTCAACCCCTCCCGAAGTCAGGATTACCGCTCAGGGTGGCGTGGGAACTGCCGAGGAACACCAGTTTCTGGCCGATCATTACCATCTCGATTCCATCGGCTGGGGAACCCCCTTCCTGCTGGTCCCGGAAGTAGTCAATGTGGATAAAAAAACCCTCGGACTGCTTTGCGAAGCTGAAGAAAATGATTTGTATGTCAGTGATATCAGCCCGCTTGGCGTCCCATTCAACAACCTCCGGGGAAATACCAAAGATCTTGAAAAAGATGCCTACATCCACAACCATACCCCCGGTAACCCCTGCCCTAAAAAATATGCCGCGCTGAACAACGAATTTGGAACTCCTACCCTCTGCACAGCATCCCGGAAATATCAGAAATTGAAAATTGAAGAGTTACAGGCAAAAAAACCGAATCCGGAAGAATATAAACTTGAATACGAAAAAATTGTTGATAAATCCTGCATTTGCGTTGGCCTCGGTACCTCTGCCCTTCTGGTTAATGATCTCGATACAAAAATTGAAAAACCAGGCGTCTCCATCTGTCCCGGCCCAAACATGGCCTATTTTTCAAAAGTTATGACACTGAAGGAAATAGTCGGCCATATCTATGGGAAAATTGATGTTATCAAGCGAAAAGACCGGCCCCATATTTTCATCAATGAATTGAAATTGTATATCGACTTCCTGAAAAATAAAATGGGAGAAAATACCCCACCCTATCCCCAAAAACAACAGGAATATTTCAATCAATTCAAGGAAAATCTTGAAAAGGGAATTCAATATTACAAAGAACTCTTTTCTAACATCTCTGAAAACCTAAGGATTAAAAAGGAACAATTTCTTACCGAACTCGAAAAATCTGAACATCTGTTAAAGAACCTCCCGGGATAAGGGATAATTTCAATCATGCACCCTGTTCAAAACCAAAAGCTACCACCCCTCTGGCTGGTTAAATCCATTCAGTGTTTCCGGGATTTTCTGATCCGTCTGAATAAAAAAATGTTCCCCGGAAATGTTGTTCTTTACGAACAATTCCAAAACCTTTGGGCGCTTCCATCCCTTTATGTGGCTGCAAAACTCAATGTGGCCGAATTGGTTAAAGACTCCCCTTTATCTATCGCCGAACTTGCCCGTTTGACAAATACCCATGCCCCATCGCTCTTTCGCGTCATGCGTGCACTTGTGGCACAGGGTATCTTTAAGCATGGCCGCGATGGAAAATTCAGGATCAACGGAATGGCCAAAGGGCTGCTGAATGAACCCGGTTCAATTCGTCACATGCTGATCCATCATCTGGGCCGGGTCAACTGGAACCTCATGAGCAACCTGGAATTTACGGTCAGAACAGGAGAAGATGCCTTTGCCAATGCATATGGAAGAGGGATCTATGAATACCTCCGGGAACATCCGCAGGAATCCGAAGTGTTCGATCAATCTATGTCTGACCTTTCCGATATTGGTCTTGCCCCCATCCTGAACGCATACCCTTTTGCCAACTATCAAACCATCGCTGATATCGGCGGCGGGGAGGGGTTCCTGCTGGCAAACATTCTGAAAATATACCCCTCAACCAAAGGGATTCTATACGACCAGAAAGAAACTTCTGCCCGTGCCCCACAGCTTTTCAGCAATTATCAGCTCAACGACCGTGTGAAAATTATAGCGGGAAATTTTTTTGAACAGATACCCTCCGACGCCGATCTGTACATCATGAAAAGCATTATCCATAACTGGGACGATGAACATTGTATCAAGCTGCTCAGAAATGTCCACCGTGCAATGTCAAACGAGGCAAGGATCGTTATTGTTGAAATGATCGTCAGCGATGACGACACTCTGGAATTGGCCAAATTACTCGATATCCAGATGTTAGCCTGTATGCAGGGGGGAAAAGAACGGACCCGTGAAGAGTTTAACCACATTCTTGAAAAATCAGGTTTTAAACCCACACGCATCTTTAAAACCATCGCCCCGATAAGCCTGATAGAAGCAAAAAAAAGTACCTAAAATTCCCTACTTTTGCTTCATGGATAAAATCCGGTCGCTTCTGCAAAAAGAAACCCTGTTGCTTTTTCGCGATATCCCGGGACTGGCTATTCTCTTTATCATGCCGGTACTGCTCATCTTCGTCGTAACCCTGGCACAGGATAATGCCATAAAATCACGTCGCCCCAACATACCGCTGCTCCTGGCCAACAACAAACCGTCTCCTGTCGCAAATAAAATTGTTCACAATATTGAAGCCTCCGGATTTTTTACGATTGTTCATGAAATTGACCAGGTTCGGTTAACACCCCAATTAATAAGGTACCGTATCGGTATGGGCGATTTTCATTTTGGACTTGTCATCCCTCCCGGCGATTCATCCATTGTCCTCATTATTGATCCCGCTTTACAGGAAACTTACCGCGCTTCCATCGTCCAATCACTGACTTACCTGATAAAAGAGGCCCAGTCGCGGGACGTCATGGACAAGCTGGTCGGACAACTCTCCGGAGACATGAAACCGGTCATTGATGAAATGGTTAAAAATGCAATGCTTGAACTTCCACCGGTAGAGGAATCTTTTGCATTAAAAGAAAAAACCTCCATCCAACCCAATATAATCCAGAATAATGTCCCCGGCTTTATTCTCTTTGCCATGTTTTTTATCGTAATTCCTCTTTCCGGGAACCTGATTACAGAAAAAAGAGAAGGAAGTTTTCAACGCCTGATGACATTGCCGGTTTCGATTTTGTCGGTACTGACAGCAAAAGTCATCCTCTATCTTGCCGTTTGTCTGCTCCAGTTTTGCCTGATGCTGGCCATTGGCCTCTGGGTTTTTCCGGCTTTCTTTGGTTTTCCGGCGCTTATCACAGGAAATCAATACATTGGCATTTTCATTGCAACCATTGCCGCGTCACTCTCGGCCATTGGCTTCGGATTAATGACCGGATCCGTGGCTTCAACCCAAAATCAGGCAGCGATTTTCGGGTCTGTTATGGTGGTTATCCTGGGTGTCGTCAGCGGTACCTTTTTCCCGGTACACCTGATGCCGGCGCCTGTTCAATACCTCAGTTACCTCTCACCGGTAAGATGGGGCATCGACAATTACCTCAACCTTTTTATCCGTGAAGGCGATGTTTTCAGTATCCTTCCGAATACAATATTGCTCCTCCTGTTTTTTGGTTTGGCAATGATGATCAGCATTGCTAATTTTGCAAAAAAATTGTAACCCGTATTTACCCCTCATCCGATGAAAGAAAAAGAAGGGTTTATTGATTACCCGGAACAACAAATGATTCTTTATGTGGAGAAAGAAAATGGTACGTACGGGCCCATGCAGACAGGCTCATATATTTCAGCCAATTTCATGGACGATTACCTGTATAAAAGAAAAAACCTGGAATTGGAACTCCGAGAAAAATTATCGCAGGGTAAAATAAGCCCCATCGGATATTTTATGGTAATGGAAGACCTTACCCTCTCCGAATTGTCAGCCCGGGCAAAAATCAGAAAATCAAGGGTAAAAAAACATCTTGATCCGGTACACTTTGGATCCGCCACCGTTGAAGAGCTGAATCGCTATGCTTCTGTCTTCAACATCGCGCCCTCCAACCTCCTTCAGGTTGTATTGATCCAAACAGGCGCTGGTTTTGAATCGCATCTGATCCTTGAGAATAAAACGACCGATATTTCCGTCGACCAGGCCCCTACCGATAATCCTTACGTTGTTCTGACAAAAATCGAGAAAAGGAAATAAATGATAATGCCCAATTTTACTCACAAAATGGCCGCGCATTGCGAATCGGGGACCATAACCTCCCTGCTCAACCACGCCGGCCTCAATATATCAGAACCCCTTGTCTTTGGAATCTCCAGCGGTATCTTCTTCGGATATTTTCACAAAATGAAATCCTTCCCATTCCCGACTTTCATTGTCAGAAACAAACCCGGACAAATGCGAAGGAATATTGAAAAACGGCTTGGGGTGAAATTTTCTTCCTATGAATTCAAAGATGCCCGCGAAGGGATGGTTACCCTCGACCATTTGATCCGACAGGAAATTCCTACCGCCTGCCAGGTCGATTTCTTTTATATGGATTATGTCCCTTCCTGGGAACGGGTGCACATCAATGTTCATTTTATGGTCGCCATCGGCAAAGAGAACAACACCTATCTGATCAGCGATTCCTATTTTCCGAAAGTCGTTGAACTTGATGCCAGTTCCCTTGAAAAAGGTCGTTTTGCCGGTGGGAGCATGTCTCCCCATGGTTTTATCTTCCATGCCAACCAGGTGCCTCAATCCATCCCTTTTGAAAAGGCAATAAAAAAAGGTATTAAAAAAGCCTGTTTTAACATGCTCCACATTCCAATCCCTTTCCTCGGAATTAAAGGGATCCGGCTCTTTGCAAAAAAAATTACCGAGTGGCCTGAATTTGCACGCGATACTGAACATCTGTCACACGAAATTATGAAAATCAACATCCTGCTCGAAGACCAGGGAACCGGTGGCGCAGGATTCCGTTTTATGTATGCAACCTTCCTGCAACAAGCATCAGAAATTATTCATGAACCTCAACTGAACGAATTGTCGAAAGAATTGATGCTCATCGGCGACGGATGGCGCGAAATTTCACTCTTTTCGGCCCGGATCGGCAAAAACCGGGATCTTGGACCGGACAAATTAAATCAATTGAGCAAAATGATCAATGACCGCGCCAGTGTTGAAGAACAATTTTTTAAAAAACTCTCCAAAGCAATTAAATAAACTGCTTATCCACAATAAGCAAGTAAAAAATAATTACATTGCAGCATGAAAG
>DYSO01000230.1 GCA_020718225.1 Draconibacterium orientale
GATTTACGATTTACGATTTACGATTTACGATTTACGATTTACGATTTACGATTTATTACAGTGGTAATTCCATCTGGATGGCTTCTCCGGATTCATCTTTAGGCTTTTGGCGTTTGTCGGGAGGTTTGAACAAATTATCCTGGTTATCCTGGTTATCCTGGTTAACCTGGTTAACTTGTTTATCCTGGTCTAGCTGGAGGTCAGGTTGATCCGGGAGGGGGTCAAGCCAGGAAATTTTTTTCAGGGAATGGATTGTGATTCGTTTTCCCTTGGCTTTAAAGCCTTTTATCCCGATAAAACCGGCCACATCGATCTCTTCCCGGTCGGCCCCTTTGGTTTTCAGTTTCGGATCAAAAAGGAGTTCAAGTCTCGGATTGGGAACAGGCGTAAACAATACAAGTTCATTCCCGCTATCCACAAAGGAAACTTTTTTTTCGATGGGTTCTGCCCGGAAACGTTTAATATAGTAGTGTTTGGTATCATTTTCAAGATACAACACCGTATAGGCCTTTTCGGGATTATATTTTTCAATGTGGACCATATCCTCGTCAAAATGGGTTGACAGGTCAAAAGTAGTCAGTCGGTAATGACCCGATTGCATGATCGTGAGTATCCGGTCGCTCCCTGAAAAAGCGCCCAGCAGGATTCCCCGTTGATCGCTGTTGAGCCTTTGGACCGTTTCATCATACCATATATTGAGTGAACCCAGGGTAGAAATCCCCTCCTGTCGTTGTTCAATTTTCCGTACCGGATATTTTGTGAGAATATTGCCCATGGAACTCCTGCCCTTGATGGCAATATCGGCGAAGTTGAAATCGAAGGAAGTTTTTTTCAGTCTTGCTTTTGGCCTTAGTTCCACGCGGACAACTTCTGCCTCACCGTTGGGATTGGCCGTAAAATAAAGCGCTTTCGATCCCGGGGTCCCCTTGGTAATACTGTATTCCTTATCGCGGGAAATGCCCAGCACACTGAAACGTTTCACCAAAATTTTACCATTTTTCCCGTCACGGTATATCAGGTTATAAACGGTACGTGTATCATTTTTATTAAAAACAGCAATGTGGATAATATTTTGTCCGACGAAGATTTTTTCGGCCACTTTGACAACAATAAAAGTTCCGTCCTCACGAAATACAATCACATCGTCGATATCGGAACAATCGCATACATAGGTATCTTTTTTCAATCCGGTACCGGCAAAGCCCTCTTCCCTGTTGACATAGAGTTTTTCATTGGCAGCAGCAACTTTGGCTGCTTCAATGGTATCAAAACTACGGATCTCTGTGTGTCTTTCCCGGTTTTTACCATATTTTTTCCGGATCTGACGAAAATAGTCAATGGCGAAATCAATCAGATGGGCAAGGCGATTGTCAACCTCGTCCATTTCTGTTTGCAGCAATTTCATCACTTCGTCGGCTCGGAAGGCGTTATATTTTGAAATGCGTTCGATCGGGATTTTTCTTAATTTCTGGATATCTTCTTTAGAAACCGCCCGGATGATCTGTTTCGCGAAGGGTTTCAATCCACGGAAAACAGCGTTATCGATTTCCTCCGTGGTTTTGCATTTTTTAATCCCTTCATACACTTCATTTTCAATAAATATTTTTTCGAGCGATGAATAATGCAACTGATCGAGTAGTTCCTGCCGGCGGATATCGAGTTCCAGTTTCAGCAAATCGACTGTTCGTTGGGTGTTGGTTCTCAGGATCTCTGAAACTCCCACGAACCTTGGCTTTCCATTTTCAATGACGCAGGCATTGGGGGAGATCGAAACTTCGCATTCGGTAAAAGCATAGAGCGCATCTATGGTGGTGTCGGGAGAAACGCCCGGTGAGAGATGGATCAGGATTTCCACATCCTGCGCCGTATTGTCGTCGATTTTGCGGACCTTGATTTTACCTTTATCGTTGGCAACAAGGATGGAATCGATGATGGACCCGGTCGTTGTGCCGAAAGGTATTTCGCGGATGACTAATGTTTTTTTATCCTCGAGGCTGATTTTAGCGCGGAGCCTGATCTTTCCGCCACGGAGCCCGTCGTTGTAACGGGAAACATCGACCATGCCGCCGGTAAGAAAATCGGGAAAGAGGTCGAAATCTTTTCCCTGAAGTATCAGAATGGAAGCATCGACCAATTCATTAAAATTATGGGGCAATATTTTCGAAGCCAATCCAACAGCAATTCCTTCGACCCCCTGGGCAAGCAACAAAGGAAATTTCGCGGGCAACGCAACAGGTTCCTTGTTACGGCCATCGTAGGAAGCTTGCCAGGTGGTCGTTTTGGGATTAAACAGGACTTCAAGGGCAAATTTCGAAGGACGGGCTTCAATATACCTTGGGGCTGCCGCGCTGTCGCCGGTCAGAATATTACCCCAGTTTCCCTGGGTATCGACCAACAGCTCTTTTTGTCCAAGTTGAACGAGGGCATCGCCAATGGAGGCATCGCCATGCGGGTGATATTTCATGGTATGGCCAATGATGTTGGCCACTTTATTATACCGGCCATCGTCCAGCTCTTTCATGGCATGGAGTATACGGCGCTGGACCGGTTTCAGTCCATCGGTAATCTCAGGTACCGCCCGTTCAAGGATCACATAGGATGCGTAATCCAAAAACCAATTCTGGTACATTTCCGAAAGATGTACCGTTTCCTGCAACATGCCTGATTCCAATTCGGGGGTATCGCTATTGCCGTTCGTTATTTCGTCAGAGGACATTATAGATATGCAAAAATCAAACCTAAAAAATCAAACAAATCTCTTTTAATCATCGCATCATCAAATTATCACATCATCAAATTATCAAATTATCACATCATCACATCATTTCATCAGCACATCAACACATCAGCACATCAGCACATCAGCACATCAGCACATCAGC
>DYSO01000007.1 GCA_020718225.1 Draconibacterium orientale
TCATCGGGCTACAGCAGCTTAAATTATTTTATGTTTTTATACTGGACTCATACATACAAAAAAAAATACCCATTTTTCCTGTAAATCGCTTAAATACCACTAATCTTTTTTATCTTTGCAAAAAAAAGTTATGGGGAATCAGTCGGTAAATATAGAATGGACATCGGGAATGGCTTTTAAAGCGGATGTCAATGGTTTTAACATTATAATCGATGCCGATGAGCGTGTTGGCGGTAAAAACCAAGGTCCTCCCCCAAAGCCTTTGTTGTTGGTATCGTTGGGCGGATGTACCGGGATGGATGTGATTTCCATCCTGAAAAAAATGCGTATTGAACCTGCGTATTTTAATGTCCTTGTGGAAGGAGAGCTTACCGAAGAGCATCCGAAATATTTTTCACGCATCCACCTGATCTATGAGTTTAAAGGCGATAATTTACCAATGGAACAGTTGCAAAAAGCGATTTCGCTCTCGCAAGACAGATATTGTGGTGTTTCAGCAACCTTAAGGAATACGGTCGAAATTACTTCAGAGATCCGGATTCTTTCGTAACCGGGTTGGTTTTTTTCCTGTTTTGCTTTTTTCCCTGCTTTCCTTTTTTCTCCTTTTTTTCTTTCTTCTCTTTCTTAAGTCGTTTGGAGCAGGTACACAACATCCCTTCACAGGCCTTCAGAAGTTCAATTTCCTTCTCATGCAATTCGATGATCCTGTCGATTTTCTTTTCAACCAATTTGGTATCGGGAATAAATTGCTTATCACAGGTATTGGTTTCAATGTCTTTCAATACCTTAAGCATTTGTTCAAGAATAATTTCACGTTCGGTCATGGTGTTAATTTTACTTCAAATTTACAATAAATCCGGACCATTTCCCTGCATCCGAAAAAAAAACTTTACCTTTACCTGAATAAATACCGCCGGATGAAAGACGATCCATTGCCCGTTTCAGAAAAAGAGAGGGAACTTACATTCTGGGAGCACCTGGAAGAATTACGCGGGACACTTTGGCACATATTAATTGCATTTTTCATTGCATCGATCATTTCCTTCTCATTCAAGGATGTTCTTTTTAATGATATTTTATTAGCCCCAAAATCAAAAGATTTCCTCACTTATCAGGTTTTATGCCGGCTGGGTTCCTGGCTTTCCACTCCTTCGTTGTGCATCGAACCAACGGAATTTCAACTGATCAACATCAATCTGGCCGGTCAATTCACCTCGCATATGAATATTTCGCTGGTGGCAGGCTTTATTCTCGTTATTCCTTACATGCTCTGGGAGTTGTGGAGGTTTATAAAACCCGCGCTTACGGAAACAGAGATCCGCAATTCCCGGGGAGCAGTTGCGATTACCTCATTTTTATTTATCCTTGGGGCCCTTTTCAGCTATTTTATAGTTGCCCCGCTGATGATCAATTTTTTAGGAGGTTATAATGTCAGCCCTTCGGTGTCGAACCAGATCGCCCTGACTTCCTATGTGGGTTCCATAACCCTTTTTACTTTATTGATGGGCCTTTTATTTGAGTTGCCGGTATTGGTTTTGTTCCTGACAAAGATTGGGTTGGTCACTCCCCAAAAACTTAAAAAATACCGCAAACACGTTGCTATTGGTATTCTCATCCTGGCTGGGATCATCACGCCAAGCCCCGATATTTTCAGCCAATTACTGGTTGCCATTCCCATCTATTCCCTGTTTGAACTCAGTCTTTCGGTGTCGTCAAGGATATACAACAAAAAAAAGGAAATGGCGGGTTAATCAGGTCAGATCGGTTCCTGTAACCTTTTCATGGTTAATCCGTCTAAACTTTCACAAATCAAAAAAAAAAAGTTATGGAACCTAAACGCTTATATCGCAGCCTTGACGATCGGAAAATTGCAGGTGTTGCCGGAGGGCTTGGTGAATATTTTCTTATAGACCCTTTGCTGATCCGGTTAATTTTTGTAGTCCTGTTATTAGCCGGGGGAGGAGGATTTATCATTTATCTTGTACTTTGGATTGTTACTCCAGAAAAACCCTATCGTATTGAAAACCATAAAGAACATAACCCCGGAATGAGACAACCCGACGCTGAAGCCCCTCCCGTTTCCGGCGACTGGCAGGAGGAACCCAGGTCCCCACAAAGCCCGGAAGATACAACACAAGCAACCGAAAATAAACCTTTCAACACCCCAAAACCAATAAAAAAGAAGACAAAGGGGAGTTTGGTTGGAGGACTTGTTCTCATTACCCTGGGAGTACTTTTCCTTGCCGATGAATTGGTCCCCCAGGTCAATTTTGGCGACTTGTGGCCCCTGATCCTCGTTGCCGTTGGCATCGGCCTTTTGATCAATGCCATTGCAAACAGGAAAAATGAAACAAAAAATTAACCTTTAAAAACTACGGAAATGAAATACCGTCATGTGTTTTGGGCCTTTATCCTGATAGCTCTCGGGATATTGTTCATCCTGAATAATTTTGGAATATTCGAATTTGGCTGGCGTGCCCTCTGGAGCCTTTGGTCATTGATCCTTATCTTATGGGGAATCTCCATTTTACCCATCAAAGACGGGATAAAAATTATTGCACTGGTCGCCGTCCTGGCCTTTACTGTCATTTTTTTCAACCGGATATCCGAACGGGCATCCTGGTGGCATTTTCCTAATTTTCACTATTATTCCGACCGGGATTGGGATGACCGGAATGATGATGATGAAGATGGTGAAGGCGCTTATCATTATAAGAACCAGGATCTGAGCGTACCTTTTGATACGCTTATCAACAAGGGGATGATCCAGCTGGATGCTGCCGCCGGAAATTTTTGCATCCAGGGGGTTACCTCCGACATGCTTACATTTAGTAAAACGGGTGATATCGGCGACTATTCACTAACGACCAACGATGAAAACGGCAGGAAAAAAATCATCCTTTCCATGGAAAAAACCAGGATCCGCCATTCCGTTTCTGAAAATAAAGTGGATATAAAATTAAACGAAAAACCATCCTGGAATATCAACCTGAATATTGGCGCCGCAGAAATCGACATGGACCTGCGCGATTACAAAATTGATACGGCCATCATTGATGCCGGAGCTTCATCGATTCATATTAAAATCGGGGAGAAAAACCCACTGACAGTACTGACATTTAATGCCGGCGCATCATCCATCGAAGTTGACATTCCCAAAGAATCGGCCTGCCAGATCAAATCTGAATCCTTCCTGGTCAGTAAAGAGTTTGATGGATTTAATAAAAAAGGAGATGGGATTTATCAGACCGATAATTTCAACACCAAAAAAAATAAAATTTATCTGACAATTAAAACCGCCATTTCGAAAATCGAAATAAACCGGTATTGATTAACGGGAAAGAAAATCATACACCAGCGTATAGAACTCCCCGGGCGCATCTGCATGGACCCAATGTGAAGCATTCGCAATGGTCGCCACAGTAGCCCCGGGGAATTTCATTGTAATTGCAGGTATGTCTGTATCAAGGATATAATCCGACATTCCGCCCCGTATAAACATAACCGGGCCATCGAAAAACCCGGTATCGCTGACCCCCTCAAAAATAGCAGGCAAATGTTCATTGATGGCCCTGAGGTTTAATCGCCAGTCGAGGGTTTGATGATCGCGCCAGTAAACATTTTTCAACAAAAACTGCCGCAATTTTGTTCCGGGAACCTTCAATGCCAGTTGATCGTCAACCCCGGAACGGGAATGAACGGAACTGAAATCGACCGAAATCATGGCATTTAATAGCTCCTGGTGATGCCTGCCTGACATTGATTTCCTCAGACTGATATCGATAACAACAAGCTTTTTCACAATTTCCGGATGGTGCAATGAAAAAGAGATGGCTGTTTTGCCCCCTAATGAATGGCCAACCAGATATATTTCACCCAATCCCCATTCATCCACCATTTCCAGTAAATCGTTTTCAAGGGCAGGAAAATCAAAAAGAGGACTGTGCGGGGAGCGGCCATGGTTCCTTAAATCGGGAATATAGACCGAATATTGTTCCCCAAGCTCCCGCCCGAAAGTAACCCAATTATCGGAAAGGCCAAATAAGCCATGTAAAATAACAACCGGTTTCCCGTTACCAAAATGACGATAGAACAGCTTCATTGTCGGAATTTTATTAACACAATATTGTTGAAAAATAATTAATTGGACTGGTCAAAAATAGACAAATTTGTCACCTCTTTGCACCATCAAACACAGAACAGGGACAACGCCCCACTAATTATCATAAGATATTGATTATAAATTAAATACGCAAATAATCCAAACACATCCAAATTCTTTACCACCCGAAAACTGACAGAACCTAAAATGGAAACAGATCCAAACGAAAAACCGGAATATATCCATCCAGAATTATCAGAAGAAGAAGAACCTCCAAGTAAACCCACCTTCATTGACGAAGCATCCTTTTTAGATGAATATCTTAAATCGCGCAACGATCGGGATAAAAACACCATCAGTGACCATTCCCTCTCCTTTTTACAGACCTTTTTTCCTGAGGCGACCGTTAAAGATTGGAATAGCTGGCATTGGCAAATAAAAAACAGCGCCAGGAGCATTGGTCAACTCTCGCGGTTTATCAATCTTTCTGAAAACGAAGTCAAACCCGATTTCCCGAAAAGCCAATCGCTACCGCTTCGAATTTCTCCTTATTATATAAGCCTCCTCCAACGCGACAATCCCGAACATGCATTGCGAAAAAGTGTTGTCCCGGTATTTGATGAATTTTTGGTACAGCCCGGCGAATCTTCCGATCCATTATCTGAAGAACAATTCAGCCCGGTACCCAATGTGGTACACCGGTATCCCGACCGGGTCCTGTTTTTAGTTACCGGTTTTTGCTCCACTTATTGCCGTTATTGTACGCGGACCCGAATGGTAGCCAAAGATAAATGTCACATCGGGGTAAAAGCCTGGGAAGCGGGGTTAAAGTACATTGAACAACACACGGAGGTACGCGATGTGCTTATCTCCGGAGGGGACCCGCTCACCATGCCCGATTTGCATGTGGAATACCTGTTATCGCGCTTGCGCAGTATCCGGCATGTGGAAATCATCCGGATCGGGACTAAAGTCCCGGTGGTTTTACCCCAACGCATCACCCGGCCACTGGTAAATATGCTGAAAAAATATCATCCGCTCTATCTCAGCATTCATTTCACCCATCCCGATGAAATTACCCCTGAAACAAGCGAAGCATGTGAAAAGCTCGTCAATGCCGGAATCCCTCTTGGAAGCCAGACGGTATTGCTGAAAGGGATCAACGACGATTTACAGGTGATGAAGGGATTAATGCATGCTTTACTGAAAATAAGGGTACGCCCCTATTATCTTTACCAATGTGATCCTGTGGTTGGTACCGGCCATTTCCGGACAACCATCGACAAGGGGTTGGAAATTATACGCGGGCTTCGGGGCCATACTTCCGGATATGCAGTTCCGACTTATGTGGTTGATGCCCCCGGCGGAGGTGGTAAAATTCCCCTATTGCCCGAATATATTACGGGAAGAGAGGATGGTGATGTGCTGCTGAAAAACTATGAGGGTAAACTTTTCCGTTATCCCGATTATTCCACCTGACGATATGATCATAGGACTCACCTACGACCTGCGCCAGGAATACCTGAAAGAGGGTTTTACTGAAGAAGAGACTGCCGAATTCGATAAAGAAGAAACCATCAACGCCATTGAAGAGACGTTACAGGATCTGGGTTATCAAACCGTCAGGATAGGCCATGTACGGCAACTCACCCAAAGGCTGGCCGGTGGGGCACGTTGGGACCTGGTTTTCAATATTTGTGAAGGGTTATTCGGAATCGGAAGGGAAGCACAGGTACCCGCCTTGCTGGATGCTTATCAGATTCCATATACCTTTTCCGATCCCATGGTCCTCTCCCTGACCCTGCACAAAGCGATGACCAAACGCGTGGTACGCGATGCCGGTATCCCGACCCCCGATTTTTTTCTGGTTGAAGCTACAGGCGATATTCATAAAGTAACCCTCCCCTTTCCTCTTTTTGTAAAACCCAATGCAGAAGGAACCGGAAAAGGGATCGATGCTGCTTCGAAGGTGGACAACTTCGCCGGACTGGAAAAAACCTGTCATTTTTTATTGCCCAAATACAAACAAGGCCTGATCGTGGAATCCTATCTCCCCGGACGTGAATTTACCGTTGGTATAACCGGTACCGGTGAAGAATCCCGGTCGCTGGGCGTGATGGAAATCATTTTTAACAAACATGCCGAAGCTCATGGTTATTCTTATCTCAATAAAGAAGATTATGAAAAACGGGTCTCCTACCGGATGATTAAGAATGACCTGGCCAACCATTGCTCAGAAGTAGCCCTTGCAGCCTGGCGAACGCTTACCTGCCGCGATGCCGGAAGGGTCGACCTCCGTCTCGACCCCCAGGGATGCCCCGGTTTTATTGAAGTGAACCCGTTGGCCGGATTAAACCCCATCCATTCTGATCTTCCCATCATGTGCCGGCTCCAGAACATTCCCTTTTCTGAACTGATCCGGATGATCCTGGCTTCTGCCCTCAAACGCATTTCCTGAAACCAACACCCTCTTCCCATGAACAACCTTGCTTTAATCCTGTATAATAAACTGTCGAAAATCCCCACCGATGATGAGCTGGACGTTCTTGAACAGGTAAAAATCGTATCCGGGGCGCTCAAACAACTTGGCTTTCGTACCAAAACCGGACAGGTTGACATGAACCTGCAAAAAACACTCGACCAGATAAAAAAAATCAACCCCCTGTTTATTTTCAATCTTGTCGAAACCATCAATAACCGAGGCGAATTTGTCTATTTTCCGGCTGCCATCTACCATTTCCTCGAAATCCCCTTTACCGGATCCCCATTGATACCTCTTTTTTTTGCAGCCAATAAAATACGTGCAAAAATGGAGATGAAACGATTGGGGATTCCGACTCCCGACTGGATTGAACTGGATAAACTCCACCGGATCAACCCAGCTAAAAATTACATTTTAAAACCCATCTGGGAAGAGGGCTCAGTTGGATTGGACGAACATTGTATTTTTAAAGGCGATGATACCGCCTTTATCCTTGAAATCGGCCATAAAAATAAAGATTACTATTTTGTTGAAGAATTTATTGAGGGGCGCGAATTCAATATTTCAATCATTGCAGGCCCGAACGGGCCGGAAGTACTTCCCTTTGCCGAAATGACCTTTCTTAATTTCCCGGAAGGGAAACCAAAAATTATGGGATATACGGCAAAATGGAAAGAAGATTCCTTTGAATACCTGAACACCCGCAGGACTTTCGAAATCGAAGGTTTTCAACAAAAAGCGAAAAAACGCATGGTTCAGATTTGTAAAAAATGCTGGGTCGAAATGGGGTTAAAAGGATATGTCAGGCTCGATTTCAGGATCGATTCACAGGGCGCACCGTATGTTATCGATATCAATGCCAATCCATGCCTTTCGGGTTCGGGTGGTTTTATGGCAGCTTGCGAAATGGGAGGGATGAAGCCACCCGAAATCATAAAAAAAATTGTGGAACATGCATTGGGCCATCCAATAGAAGCATTGCAAACGTAAATCATGATGACTGAAAATCCAAAAATCTCTTTCCGGACAGATGTCAGGGAAGAGGATGCAAAAACCGTCCGCGCAATTGTAACCTCTACCGGTTTTTTTTACGATTCTGAAATTCCCGTTGCTGTTGAACTTGTTGAAGAACGTCTGAGAATCGGGCTAAAAAGCGACTATTATTTCGTTTTTGCCGATGTTGACGGGAGAACCGTTGCATACACCTGCTTTGGACCGATTGCAGGCGCAGAGGGAAGTTTTGACCTTTACTGGATCGTTACCCATAACGATTACCGGGGTAAGGGCATTGGGAAGTTACTGATCGGTGAAACTCATAAAGCCATTCGGGCAATGGAGGGCAGACTGGTGATAGCAGAAACTTCGACGCTGGATAAATATACCCCCACGCGCCATTTTTACGACCAGATGGGTTATACCCTGGAGGCCAGGATTGACGATTTTTATAAAAAGGGCGACGGAAAAGTTTTTTTCGTAAAACGGTTCTAATAAACCACAGCGCCTAAAAGAATCAGAATGCATAAAATTTTAATTGTTTTCATCAGACATATTGGTTTTTGAGTGTTTCTATCAACGACGGGGTCAGTTTTTCCTGTTTCCGGATATCTTCAAATTTATTAAGAAAATCATCGGTTGTCAACTTTTGTCTCTCCTCTTCACAGATATCATCAATGATACGGCCATGGTGCATCATGAGGGTGCGGGTTCCCAGTTCGATCGCTTGTTTCATTGAATGGGTCACCATGAGGGCAGTAAGTTTATGCCCGGTTACAAATTTTTGGGTCAGTCGGATCACCTGTGCTGCTGTTTTTGGATCGAGCGCTGCCGTATGCTCATCAAGCAACAGCACATCGGGGGTTTTCAATACGGCCATCAGGAGGGTAACGGCCTGCCGTTGTCCTCCCGAAAGGGTTTTCATCACCGTATCCAGGCGGTTTTCTAATTGCATATCAAGCTGTGAGAGTTGGTCCCTGAAAAACGATTTTTGCTTTCCATTCAGGCTAATGACCGGATATCGTTTTTTTCCACGAAACCATGCCATTAAAAGATTTTCGGCAATGGTCATATCGGGTGCGGTCCCCATAAAAGGGTTCTGAAAAACCCTCGATACATATCTTGCCCGCTGATAATCCCTTTTCCGGGTCATCGTTTTCCCTCCAATCTCAATGGAGCCGCTATCGGGGAAAATAGCGCCGGCAATGACATTGAGCAGGGTTGATTTCCCTGAGCCGTTGGTCCCGATCACGGTTACAAATTCGTGTTCCCTGATCTCCAGGTTAATTTCACGAAGTGCATATACTTCATCAAGCGATCCGGAATTGAACTTTTTATTGACACCGACGATCCTGATCATGGCTTTGTGGCTGAAATTTATTTTTTCCCTTTTGAGAAACTGGAAGCGCTGTCGGACAATACCATTTCCCGGTCTCCGTTCCCATGGTTTTCAGGAGGTAAAACGAGGGGGCGTTTGATTAATTTGCCGTGAATGAAGGTAGCGCTTGCGACATGGCGTATGGTATCCGGAAAACGGATACCCAATTGATCGGCCACATCATAATTAACTCCGAAGGTTATCAGTTTAAACTTTTCAAAAGGAATGTCAGCCGGATTTTCCCCTTTTAAAATCCGATCGACAAGATGTGCTGCCTGCATCCCGCTCACGTAGTATTCATAGCCATAGACCAAAAGAACCCCATCCTGTAACCGTTCCGCATCGTTACTGAATATGGGGATTTTCGCCTGACGCGAAATCTTCACTACCGACTCGAGTGAATTTAATATGGTAAGGTCGTTGATCAAAATAAAGGCGTCGATTTTTTTCGCTGCCAGGGATTGCGCGGCTTGTTGGACCTCGCTGGTACCGGCTACGGCAACCTCTTTCATGGTAAGCTGGGGAAAGAATGAAAGCGCAGTTACAAATTCAGTCATGTTAACTTTGGTATTCAGGTAAGCAGGGTCATAGATGGTGCCGATGGTATGCTTCCCCGGGAACATCCGGGTATAAATTTTCAGGAGTTCACGGATGGGCGACATTCCATAAACACCGGTAACATTGGGGAGGTGGTTTGAGTCGCTGACCCCGGCCTGAATGGTGAACGGGTTTGCCACGGTAGCAAAAACAACCGGTATATCCCTGACTTTAGCGATGGCAGCCTGAGTTGATGCGGTAGAAACCGAAACCAGAATATCTACCTTTTCGGTCATCAGTTTATCAACCATGGTACGGTTGGTTGGAATATCGCCTTCGGCATTTAATTCAATAATTCTACAGTTATCTCCGTTGCGGTATCCAAGTTTTTTCATCTCATCATAAAAACCATTGCGCGTATTGGTCATTAATGAGCTCTGGTTGGCCAGTAGCAATCCGATCCTGGGTTTTTCATCCTCCGTTTTTGCGGGGGCAACGGATAAAAAAAGGATATACAGGGCCCCGGACAAAAGACCGATGAAAAGAAGCCATCGGGACAATTTTTTATTGCTTTGGATTAAGTTAAAAATCGGGCCCTCCCGGCCCTTGCCATAAGCATGGGACGCGATAATGGTCAGCAGGACAAACAGGGCAGTGAGGATTTTCAGGTCGTTCGGGTTCATGCCGATGTGAAGCGCCAATGCCACAGCTATACGAAAAATAACCGATCCGGCAACAACTCCCAAAACCATTACAAACATCGACCGGCTTCGAAAGACCGCCTCTCCGATTATTACCGAAGCAAGGCTGAATATGATCGATCCAATCCCCATGCCGATATCGGCGAAACCCTGATATTGTGCAACCAATGCGCCAGATACACCCACCAGGCCATTGGCCAAAGAAATGCCGAAAATTTTATACCGGTCAACCGAAACCCCATGTGCGGCAATCATTACCGGATTATTTCCGGTAGTGCGCATGGTAAGTCCGAAATCGGTTTTTAAAAATAATGAAATCAATACCCAAACGATTATCATCACCAGGGCAAGCGCCATGGCTGTCCATAATTCCGCGTTTAACCCGGGGTTCAGGTTACTTAGAATGGAAAACACAGTTCTATTGCTGATCAGGGGAATGTTTGATTTTCCCATGATGTGCAGGTTAACCGAATAGAGTCCCGTCATCACAAGAATTCCGGCTAAAAGTCCTTCGATTTTAAAACGGGTATGGATAAACCCTGTGATAAAACCAGCCAACGATCCAACCAGGAAAGCAACCGGAAGAACGAGAAAAGGATTCCAACCATCAACGATCAGGATGGATGCTACCGCTGCTCCGGTAGTAAAAGTTCCATCGATGGTAATATCGGGAAATGAATACAGTTTATAGGTAATAAAAGTGCCTATTGCCATGAAGGCAAAAAGAAATCCCAGATTTATTGATCCAATCCAGAGTTCCATCAGTTCTTTTCCAGGTCAATAATTCCGATATAGCCGTTCACCAGCCGTGATGCCGGTAAAAGGTGCACTACTTTCTGAATATTAAAATCTGTAACGATACGCATCAACTCCACTTCAAAATTCCTGATATCGTTACTCCATAATCCATTTTCGCAGATTGCTGCATGGAGGTGCATATTTCCATCGCCTGGAAAAAGGTGTTTCATATCGGAAGGCACATTGCGGATATTTTTAACGACAACGCCACAGGCGATCATGGTTTTATTGAAATCATCTGTTTCAGGGGTAAAATTCATCCATCGATGAAAATGACCAGCATCGAAAATGGATTCTTTTTCCGGATTGTTTTCCGAAATGGGCGCTTTTTTAAGGTGCATCCATTGTACCCCCCCTGATTTGGCAAGAATAACAACGGCAAACAGGGGGGCCTCGGTCATCATTCCGGCAACTTCTGCCAGTTTTCCAAGATCCACTGGTTCCTGTGATGAGTCAAACCGGAGTACCCCTGAAAAGCTGCCTTGAATGCCCAATCCATAAAGAAAATTAAATGAATGGTCCGCCCCGGGCTGAAAAAAGGAGAAATCAACCCGGGAGCGTTCCACGGCGGGGTAAGAAAAAAAATGATGCCCGATAATCACTGTTTCACCGTACAATGACTTAAAATCGTTATAAGCATCACCCAATGCGGCAAGGCCAAAACCAAAATGGATTTGGGAAGGCTTAACCACTCTATTATCGCACTGCTGATAAGCAGCCCGGGAAAGGTTTTCAGTACTTCCGATAATAAAATAGTGGCCATGGCTGTCCGACAACTTTTTCCATTCATACTGAGAACCGTCGTGTTCTGTTATGACACCGGCCTGGTCCATGGCATCCGTTTGGATGGATCGTTGCACCGCTTGATAATCGGGCAGTATTGTCAAAAAATGGTCCATTCCGCTCACCCTGAAAACTTCCCTGACCAACTCCGGAATGGCGACCAGGATCAATTCGCCGCCGATTGGCTTCAAAGATTTCCTTCCCTGAACAAGGACCCTCAGACCGGCGCTGCTCATATACGAAACATCTGAAAAATCAAGTATGATTATCCGGTCACCGGAAGCAGCATGCTGGTCGAACAAACCTTTCAATTCAGGGGCAGAGATACCGTCAATCCTTCCCTGAATTTCCAAAACAATACAATTATTCCATCTTTTTGACAGGATGTTCATGGAGGGTCATTTTGACCTGAAATTCAATTTTAGCCGTCAAACCGGATGGCAAGAAGTGTTATATCGTCAGATTGGGGGGCCCCGGACGAGAATTCATTTACAGAGGCTGCAATTCCCCTTACTACCTCTTCGAGCGAGTTTTTGGAATTTGCTACCAGAAAAGATTCGAGCCGTTCTTCACCATAGGGTTGGTTAACGGGATTAAAAGCTTCCGTGATCCCATCGGTAAATAAAACAAGCTGTTCGCCGGGCAACAACCGGATGGTTTTTGAACCATAGCTGATTCCTTCCATACAACCAAGGATAGGCCCGCCTGTCATTTCCACTTTCCGGATCCCATTTTGGGAGAGGATATACGGCGGATTATGGCCAGCGTTCACATATTCAATACTACCGGTTGTGGTATTGAGAATCCCGTAGAATACGGTAACGAACATACATGAGACGCTTTCGTTGCAGAGAAGGTCATTGACATAATCCATGCACTCGGCTGCGGGAATGCCTTTCAAACCGGTAGCCCGGATCAGGGTCCGGCTTACCGCCATAAAAATTGCTGCGGGGACTCCTTTTCCTGAAACATCACCGATCACAAAACCAAGTCGGTCGTTATCGATCATGAAAAAATCATAAAAATCGCCACCCACCTCTTTGGCAGCAACCATGGAGGCAAAAATATCAAAATCATGCCGGGTTGGAAAAGGAGGAAAGGTTTTGGGAAGGATAGCCTGCTGAATTTCACGGGCCGTGTTCAGGTCCTGCTGAATGGATATCAACTGGTCATGCTCTTCAAGCGACCGGCGGATCTGATAAATTTCATCCACTGTCCGGTTGATGGTGATTTCGAGATCTTCGAAATTAACAGGTTTGGTCACAAAATCAAAGGCACCCCGGTTCATGGCAGTACGGATATTTTCCATATCGCCGTAAGCGGAAACAATCACCGTTTTTAACCCGGGGTTTTTTAATTCTTTTAATCTGGTCAGCAGGGTCAAACCATCCATCTCAGGCATGTTGATATCCGACAGGATAACGCCAATAGTGGGATGTTCGATTAATTTGGCAAGCGCTTCCAAACCGTTGTGGGCGAAAATAAAATCATACACCCCGTCGCGTATCTGACGACGGAATTTCTGCCTCACCAGTGGTTCGAGATCCACTTCATCATCAACCACCATTATTTTTACACTGCTTAATACATTCCCATTCATAAATAGTCTCTTTAATAGCCCGGGTAAAATAATAAAAAATCAAAAATAGAAAAAAATGATATATCCATTGTTATTAATGGACATCACTTGCTTTTATATGCAACCATAAAGGTAGATGATTTTTAATTAGCCCCGGAGGATAAGTTGCGAAATAATATTTTTTTTGTCGATAATTGGAAAAAACATCCTATTTTCGATTGTAATTAAATAGCAACAACCATCCATGGCATCACAGCTGCTTCACACCAACCCTTTTCCCGGAATCCGAAGCTATGAAATTCAAGAAGATGCTTTGTTTTTCGGCAGGGAGCTTCAGGTAAAGGAATTGATAGAAAAATTATCGGAAACCAGGTTTCTGGCCATCGTCGGATCATCCGGCTGTGGTAAATCTTCGCTGATCCGGGCCGGATTGATTCCCTCTCTGAATAAAGAAAATAACGGGAGGTTTCACGGAAACTGGAAAGTGACCATATTCAAACCCGGCGACGACCCCCTTCGGAACCTGGTTCATGCTTTCATCGAAAACCACGAAGAGGTTGAAAACACCATTGCTTCTTTTCGCCGGGGATTACTCAGAATCAGCGATCTGACGAAACATCCTGCAGACTCTTTCAATACAAATCATCTGATTGTTATTGACCAGTTTGAAGAACTATTTCGATATAAACGCACCCGTACAGGGCCCCCCGATACCGCCGATGCTGCCCTGTTTGTAGAACTTTTTCTCAGTTCTATCCGGCAAACCGAAGTCCCGGTTTATATTGCCTTGTCGATGCGGACTGATTTCCTGGACGATTGTACGGAATTCCGTGATTTAAGTGAAATGATCAACCAGGGATATTACCTGGTTCCAAGGATGAACGCAGATGAACGGCGCCGCGCCATAACCGGTCCCATTCATGCCATGGGAAGCGAAATTTCAGAAGCATTGGTTGAATGTCTGCTTGAGGATGTGGGCGATGATCCCGATCACCTGCCCATCATGCAACATGCACTGATGCGTACCTGGGATTACTGGACCCTGAATAAAATCGGCGACCAGCCCATCGGATTGGAACATTACCGGGCCATTGGCACCATGAGCGAAGCATTATCGGTCCACCTTGAGGAGATTTATGAAGCGTTGAAAGACCACCGGATTAAATATTATGCCGAAAAACTGTTTAAATCGCTGACCGATGTCAGCAAAGAAAGCCGTGGGACAAGACGCCCGACCCCACTCATTGAAATCTGTACCCTGACCGAAGCCAAAGAGGATGAAATCATAAAAGTGATCAATAGTTTCAGGGAACCCGGCCGGGCATTTTTAATGCCTTCGGCCCAGACGCCCCTGAATTCAAACTCCATCATCGACATATCGCATGAAAGCATTATGCGCGTATGGGTCCGGTTGCGAAAATGGGTTGAAGAAGAAAGCCGTTCCGCCCAATTGTACCTGCGGCTTTCCAAAACCGCTGAATTGCATCAAATGGGAAAATCGGGCTTGTGGGTCAACCCGGAACTACAATTGGCGCTTCAATGGAAAGAACAAACCAAACCCAACGCCACCTGGGCTTTACGGTACGATCCGGCCTATGAACGGGCAATGGGTTTTCTGGAGTACAGTAAAAAACAAAACGAACTTGAACTGGCTAAAAAAGAGAACCAGCAGAAAAAAAACCTTAAACGGGCAAGGAATTTTGCGATAATTTTAGGGATCGCTTCCGTTATCTCCATTCTTTTTCTGATCATCTCACTCAACCTCCGCTTTAAAGCAGAGGCAAGCCGAAAAGAAGCAACCGAAAAAGAAAAATTGGCCATATTCGAAAGAAAACGAATGGAAGAACAACGGAAAGAGGCCATCCTTCAAAAAAAGATTTCAGAACAACAACAACAAATTGCCGAACAACAGAAAATCATTACCGAACAACAACGACAATATGCTGTTAAACAACAATTGATCGCTCAGGAACAGACGGCTGTGGCCATTCAACAAAAACAAAAGGCCGACGTCTCAAGGCAGGAAGCTGTAGTTGCCAGAGATGAAGCACAACTGCAACGCAAAGAAGCCGTCACACAAAAACTGATTGCCGACAACGAACGGGTCAAAGCAGAAGAATCCGAAAAAAACACCCAGCGCCTTCGGTTACTCTCTATCTCACGCTCCATGTCAATCCAGGCAAACCAGATATTTACCACCCAGAAAGACGACCTCCCCCCACTCCTGGCGCTCCAGGCATGGCGTTTTAACCGGGAAAACGGTGGCATTGACGATGATCCCGACATCTATGCGGCATTGTCGAACATCGTTAATGATCAGATCATCCTGAGAGGACATACCGATGGTGTCCGCGCGATTGCCCTCTTTGCCGACGGAAAAAAAATGGCTTCCTGTAGCGATGACGGAAATGTACTTTTATGGGACATCGACAACACGAATGCTACCCCTGGAATCATGAAGATGCCAAAAACCGGGAAAGAAAATTTCCGTTCCCTGATCGTCACCACCGATGGCAGCCTTCTTATTGCCGGAACATTTTCCGGGAAACTTTTTTTCTGGAGCCCCATCTCCCCTTCCACATTACCGGTTGTCATCCCCGTCCATTCATCTGCCATCAACAGCCTGGCCATTAACCCTGTTAACAATCAATTCGCCAGCGGGAGTTCCAACGGTGTTGTCCTCCTCTGGAAGAATACCGGGAAAGGTTATCAACCCGTACCCGTCGATACCGTCGCTGCTAAGGTGAATGCCCTGACTTTGACCAACAATGGAAAATTTCTCTTCTATGGTTGTTCCGACGGCCTGATAAAAGGCGTTGACCTCCGGATTCAAAACGGAAAACCTTTTCAGGTTATCGCAGGGAAACACCCGGTACTCTCCCTTGCATGCGGCAACGATGGTCAATTTCTTGCATGCGGATTCTCCAACGGATCAATCCGGATATGGAATACTGCAAACCTGAACACACCACCCGTCGAATTGATCGGGCGACATCTCTCGGGGGTAACTGCGCTTTCCTCCAGTCCTGATAATAACAACCTCGCTTCGTCCGGTTACGATTGGGCCCTGAAAATCAGCAATTTAAAATCACCGGAAGGAAAACCCATATCCATCGAAAAACATGACCTTTGGGTTTATGATATCTGCTATACCCCCGACAACAACCATCTCATTTCATGCAGCGCGGATAAAACAATCCGGATCTTTTCAACCAAATGTTCAGACCTGTCTGATAAATTACAAAAAACCTTGAAACGCAACCTGACAATCGAAGAGTGGAATAAATATGTTGGCGCCGATATCCCCTATGAAAAAACAAGAATGGACCTTCCATGAAAACAGCGATATATGGCACATGAACTTGTTAAATAATTAAATATGAATGAATTAACTATACCCTGGCGTATCGTATGGCGCTTCGTCCTTTTCAGTGTACCGATCCTCTTTTTTCCGGTAGCGATGGTTGCCCAGCAATGCAATGATATTACCTTAAGCGATTCAAGAAAATTATATGAAAACGGAAAGTTCATTGACGTTATTCAAAAACTGCAACCTTGTATAACCGATGGGTTCAGTGAAAGGCAAAAGGTCGAAGCCTACCGTCTTTTAGCGATGACCCATATTGCCACCGACTCGGTTGCCCAGGCGACAAAGGAAACAAATTCCATTCTGGAGATAAATCCATCGTATGAACCCAACCTGTTTGACCCTCCCGCATTTATTCAACTTGTGAACTCCCTGAAGTTAGCCGGGGGTACCCAGTTTGTCACTTCCGTTTCTAAAAAAGCCGAATCCATTTTTGAAGCCCCTGCAACCATCATTGTGATCACCCGCGATGAGATCAGAAAACGGGGTTATAACGACCTGATTGAATTGCTGAAAGATGTACCAGGGTTTGATCTGTCGATGTTCTATGGCCCTGAATATACCAATGTTTATCAACGCGGTTTCCGGCAGAATAACACCGAAAAAACCTTGCTCCTGTTCGATGGTATTGAAGAAAATGACCTTTGGACCAATTGGGCTTACATTGACCGACAATACCCCCTTTCCAACATCGAACGGGTTGAAATTATTTACGGGCCTGCTTCGACTATGTACGGGCCCAATGCCTTTGCCGGCGTTATCAACGTCATCATGCAAAACTCTGTAGATGCAATACAACCGGGTAAAAGCATCGGCATCAGCGCCAATGTCGATTACGGGACCTATAACACGCAAACGGTGGATCTCAGCATATCGGGAAAACGGCGCAACCTATCATTTACGGTCACCGGTCGTCTTTTTCACTCAGATGAAATGAACTTGTCAAGCCAATCCTATTTTAACTACGATCCCGATGTTTACAATGGTGTCAACTATAATAAACTGTTGGATATCACTACCGGCGCAAAGCAGTACCTGATTGACAACAACCTTCCCTTTATCAGTCCCTTATATTCCATTTCGTACGACACCAATCAGCTAACCCTGACCCCTTTCGGGGCAGAAACTGCACGAAATCTTGATAAATCAGGTTATAGTCAGGTTGTAAATGGCCATCAAATCGGTTTTTCAAATCAAACCAGAAGTTGGCTGCTTAATGGAAAAATCAACATCGGACATTTTACCATTGGTTTTCAGACCTGGAAATACAGTCGTGGGGGGACGACCCAATATACCGATACCTATGTTGCCGGATCAGATAATGGTTTTAACTGGATACCCCAACTGAGTTATTTTTTCGCGAAATATGATAACCAGATCAGTGACAAAATCTTTTTTTCAAACCTGACCACTTACCGGATCCATGCAGTTAACGAAGCGACCAGTTTTGTCTCTGTTTCCAATTATGCCCGCGGAAATAAAAAGCTCACCGATCTTGTCAATAATAAAGCACCGGCCTGGATTACCTTATATATGTATGAGATTTCCAAACAACTTCGTACCGAATTTAAGGTAATTTATCGTCCGGTATCAAGATTTGATCTGGTTTCGGGGTTGGAAATCAGGAACAGTACGCTTCAGGGGGCTTATTATACGAGCCTTACATCCACCCCCGAAGATTCAGCCGTAATCCTTCCGTCGCCGAAAGGCGGGAATGAATTTAACGTCTGGGACCTGGGTGTATATTCCCAGGGAACTTTTCAGGCGTTCCGTCATCTTAAAATTACCCTGGGGCTCCGCTACGACTACAACCGGGTTCGCAATAATGATGGATTCGGTAATGAACTCAGCTCTCGTTTTGCCGTGGTTTACTCCCCGGGAAAATTTACCTTCAAGGCCATATATGCCAGAGGGATCATGAATGTATCGAACTGGACAAAATATTCGGCAGCAGGAAACCGTATCCCCAATCCCACCCTGAAAACAGAAAACATGCAAAACATTGAAGTCAGTGCAGGGTTCAGGCTAAATAAGGCTTTTCATGCCGACGTTACGGTGTATCGCGACTTTATCGACAACGTTGTAGGTACCGTAAAAGTTGAAGGTACTTCCGGAAAAATTCAAAATCAGAATATTGGTGAATTCCGGATTACCGGCATAATGGCCAATGCAATGGTTCAGATCGAATCGTTTTCAGCCTATTTCAACTATACTTTTTGCGACCCAAAACAAATCTACTCTGAAGCAGGAAAGATCAATAACCGGGTGGGGGATATCTCCAGTCACCAATTTAATATCGGAGCCGACAAGATGTTTTTTGACCAACTGAATGTCAACCTGCGCCTGAATTTTGTCGGAAACCGCCCTACCGGCGAAGGCACCACCGTTCCCCTGAATTTTGATGTCTTTCCGACAACTGCAGTCCTTAACGGGGCCATCACATACTCCAATAAAAAGCTGGTTCCCGGTCTTGCACTGCAATTGGTCTGCAATAATATTTTTAACGCCACCTATTATGATCCCGGAACCAAAGCTGCCGATGGCGTTAATAGTCCGACGGCAATCTTACAACGGGACCGGCATTTTTTGATCCGGTTATCCTATGATTTATAAATATCCGACCATGGCATCAATGAAAAAAATTGTTGACCCATCCTCAATCTGGGGCGAACTATACGAACCTGTCAAACCAAAATTGAATTCAGGAAGCGGTCTCCGGGTTGTTCTTTTTGTGAGTTGTAATTGCGGGAATACCGTTTTAAAATGTCTCTCCCTTTTCGAAAAAAAACATCCCAGCCTCCTGGATATCACTGCTGTTGTCACCGATGACCCGGTGGACCCTAACGCGCGGATATCGCTAAAAAAGAGGATCTGGGGCCAATACACACCTGCCGAAAGAAGCAAACTAAAGGAAAAAATCATCGGTACTTCAATGGACATCGGGATTCCCTGTTATACCGGCGCTGTTAAAAATGAATATTTCCGCAATCTTTATCGTTCCTGGAACCCTGAAGTTCTGATCATGTTTTGTTTTGGACAAAAACTGGATTCATTTCTTTATACTTTTCCTGTTTATGGCGCTTATAATTTTCATCCATCCGATCTTCCAAAACAAATAGGGGCTGGCACACAACCTTTTCAAAATGCCATCCGTAACGGATTGAAAACCTCCCCCATGGTCATTCATCAGGTAACTGAACTCATTGATATGGGTCAAATAACCGGAGTTTCAACGCCGATAAATATCTGTCTGGCGGATGGCGCTTACCCCAAAAGCCTGTTGACCCTGCTGGAAAAAATTACAAGCATTGGAGGATGGATGAGTGTCCAGCTGATTGCAGAAATCATCGAACGGAAAAAAAAGGGGCTGAACGGACCCGTGGAGTGGATCGACTTCGATAAAATTCTGCCGGAAAATATCAAACAATTATTGATGTCGCCGGCTACAAACGACCTGACCGAGATGTATGATGTGCCCCTTCATCCCTTATTAGCCCAATGACAATAACATCCATGGGACAAAAAATTGAACTCTCGAAAATCCTGAATATCCGCCCAGGGGAATTTAAACCTGTTGCGCTTCTGATGGCATTTTCGTTTTTTATCGGACTGTCACTTACTTTTTATTTTACTGCATCCAATGCCATTTTCCTGAAACATTTTTCACCACAGATGATCCCGGTGTCTTTTATCGCTTCCGGCATCATTGTCTGCCTGGCCTGGTGGCTTTTTTCACATTTTGATAAAAAATCAAGCCTCTCCGGACAGGTCTTTCTTAAATTTTTATTTGTTTTTATCACCGTCCTGGCCATCAGTATCGGGGTCTGGGTTTTCGACACAAGCTGGCTTGCCTTTATTATGTACACCTGGGTAAGGGTTATGGTTTATATTACCCTGGTCAATTTCTGGGGCGTAGCCGGCAAGCTGTTTAATCTGCGCCAGGGAAAACGAATTTTTGGACTGATCAGCATTGGGGAAGTCATTTCAATCATCATCGGATATTTTTCCATTCCGCTCTTGCTCCATTTTCTGAAAGCCCCCGATCTGCTCTTCCTCGCTTCGGCTTCACTGCTTATTTGTCTGATTATGGTAGTTGTCATTTTCAGAACATTTAATGATCAGCTCCAGTCAGGTAAAGCTCCGGCTACCCGGGAAAAAGCATTGGCTGAATCGGAATGGAATTACTGGAACCTTCTGAAGAAGCCCTATTTCCTGCTGATTTCAATGATGGCCTTGTTGCCTATTTTCGGATACCTGTTTATTGATTTTTTATTTCTTGCCCAAACCAAACGTGAATTTGACAATAATCCGGAAACCATTGCCCGGTTCTTCGGAATTTTTCTTGGTTTTGTTGCCATCGTTGAACTCGTTTTTAAACTTATTTCCGGAAGGTTCCTGAATAAATATGGGTTGAAACCAAGTCTGTTGTCTTTACCGGTTATTCTGATTTTCAGCATCCTGTTGGCCACCCTTTTTGGTTCTTTATACGGAACCATGGGGATGTTTTTTGCTTTTATTGCCCTGGCGAGGCTTTTCGAAAGGTCCATCCGTGGCGCAGTGTATGAACCCGCCTTCCAATTGTTGTATCAACCTGTTCCTGCCGTACAAAGGCTTCCTTTCCAAAATCAGATTGAAGGGATTCCCAAAGCGCTCGGTACGGTGATTACAGGCGCAACCATTCTTTTGCTTTCAAGTATCCCTCAGTTTGGGCTGGTATCTTTCAACTGGATTTTTATTCTTGTTCTCGGTTTGTGGATCTGGGTATCGTATAAAATGTACGAAGAGTACCGCAACATACTCAAATCAAAACTGATTGGATTAAAGAGGGAAGAGCGGAGGGAAGGGGAACCAATAACCCCCTTTATCAGTGAATCGTTATCTTCAGCCGGTGAAAATCAGTTTCAGGCACTGTATGATTTTTACGATAAAGTGGATCCGGCAGGGATTGACCATATCCTTGAAACCACATTCAACAATTCACCGGTTAACATCCAGAAAGCCATTCTTGAAAAAATCAGGGATAAACAATATGTTCCGGCACTGGGTTTTGTTGAAAATCTCTGCGATCAAAACGATGCTTTATGGCATGAAACCATTGAAGAAACAAGGACTATCCTCCGGGAAGCCGAAGATCTTCCATTCGATTACCTGGTCTTATTAGCCCACGATGAAGATGCAGGAAAACGGCTTCGTGCAGCCCGTTTGCTTGGCTTTTCAGGTCGCTATAACACCTATAAGCTCCTGATCAACCTGATCAAAGACCCCGATCCCGAAGTAAAAAAGGCAGCCCTGATCTCAGCCGGCCGGATCAAACGGTACGAACTATGGCACTATATGATCGAAAACCTGATCGATCCTGAATTCTCCAACATTGCCGGTGTTGCTGTTAAAATTACCGGAGAACCCATCCTGACCGACTTGGACCGGTTTTTCGACAAGATATCCGACCACAAACAGTCTCAGCAGCAAATTATCGAAATTATTGCATCCATTGGAGGGGAAAAATCAATTCGTATCCTTCGCGAAAAAATCAATTATCCCGACAAAGATATCCGCTATCAGATTTTAATATCACTCAGCAACCTCGAATACCACGCTTCGGTTTCCGAGATTCCTTCCATCCGTCAAACCATTGAAGAATCCGTTGAAACCATGGTTTGGCTAATGGCATCCATCATCGACGTCAGCGGGTTGAATGAAACTGTGCACCTGCGCCAGGCCCTGATGGATGAAATGGAAAATAAAAAAGAGCAGATTTTCCTTCTGCTTTCCCTTATATATGAACACGGTACCATCAGGCATATACGCGAAAATATTGAAAGCCCCGACAACAATGCAAAAATTTATGCGCTTGAGATTTCCGACATGATGATTTCAGAGGAAATCAAAGAGCTGTTCTTCCCGATATTTGAAGATATATCCATTCATGAAAGACTCAATCGGTTTAGCAACCGGTTCCCTCAGGAAAAACTGACCTTTCAGGAACGGGTTTCGGATATCATTAACAAAGATTATACGAAAATCAACAAATGGACCAAAGCCTGCGCCATTGCCATTTACGATCAACCGGGCATTCCCCTGCCTGACAGCGCCATTGAAATGTTAGAAGCCAACTTTGTCAACCCCGATCTCATGTTGGGTGAACTTGCCGCCTGGATCCTGTTTCAACGCAGTCAAAAGAGCTTTGACAATATGATCAAACGTTTTGAGAAAAAAGAGCCGTTGCGATCGGAAAAGATGCAAAACCGGATAAAACAGCTATCCATATTGAAAGATATCACAATATTCCAAAAAGTGATAACACTGAAAAACACACCACTGTTTTTTCCCCTGCCTGAAATAGAAATCGTTCATTTTCTTTCACGCATCCTGGAAAATTCTCAGGGAAAAGAGAGGGGTTCCTCCCGGGAAACTGGCACTCATGACGACAACTGGGTTATTCCGGTCGGTACGGGGGAACCATTGCGAATTCCGTGGATCAATTTATATGAAACAATGGCAGGAAACCCCATCCTGATTGAACGGTTTGTCAGGATTTTTTTTAATAATAATGCATAATTGAATGACTATGAATAAATTGCTCATTCCCCTCCTCTTTTATTTTCACGTGGGTTTGTGCATGGCACAAACAGGACAACAGGGCGAAAACGGACATCCTTTTGTAAAAAACTTTGATGCCAATCAATATAAAGCGCATGCACAGAATTTTGCTGTCGCACGCGATCATAACGGGATCATGTATTTTGGAAATTTTGCCGGTATCCTTCAGTATGATGGTGAATTCTGGAAATTAATACCAACTGAAAAAACAACCCGGGTCACAGCGCTTGCCACCGACAGCGCAGGAAGGGTTTATGTCGGGGCACGGGGCGAACTGGGTATGCTGGTCCCCGACAATGAGGGTTCGATGATATTTTCAAGCTTAATAAATCGTTCAAAAGAAGAGCTGGGGTTTCTGGATGTTTTCAGGATTTTTCCTACCCGGGATGGTATCTGTTTTCTTACTAAAAAAAAGATTTTCATCCGGAATGAAGGTATTATGGAGACCTTTAATCCGGGAGATGAAATTATCGCGGGATTCTATTTAAACAACCGCCTGTATCTTCAGCTGAAATCCAAAGGATTGGCGCTCTTCGCAAACAGAAAGCTGACGCCCATTCCCGGAGGTGATTTTTTTGCCGGCGCCATCGAAATCAAATCCATGCTCCCCTTCGCCCACAACGAAATATTGATAGCCAGCGGGACCCAGGGTCTCTACCTCATGGATTCAACAGGAATCAGGCAATTCAAAACCAATGCCGATGACTCCTTCAGGAAAAGTGTCATCACCTCCGGGGCTGTCTTAAAAGATAGCACTTATGCCTTTGGTACCTCCCGTCAGGGGATTATCATCCTTTATCCAACGGGATCGATAAAACTGGTCATTGATAAAAAGGCCAATCTTCTTGATCAGAATGTACAGGAACTCTTTGCCGATGAGAACAACATTCTATGGGCAGCCCTCAACAACGGGATTTCAATGGTCGAAATTCCGGCGCCCCTAAACTATTTTGACGATAATTCGGGATTGAACGGAAGTGTCAACCACATCATCCGGTTCAAAGGACAGTTGTATGTTTCCACATACCAGGGACTATTCTGGTACGACAGAAATAATCTGGGTTTTAAATCGTTCCCCCAGATCATTACAGCCTGCTGGGGTGTGGTTCCGTTTGGAGATGAACTGCTTGCTGCAACTTCGCAGGGGATTTTCAGCATCAGGGGAAACAATGTACATTTAATCAAAGATGGATTTACCATGTCGCTGATCCGTTCTTCCCTTGATCCATCGCTTTTCTTAACCGGTGAAATGGGTGGGTTTTTTAGCCTGAAAAACAAAAACGGCTCCTGGACATTGCAATTAATTGACGCATCGGAGGAGGAAATCACAGATTTACAGGAAGATTCTACAGGCGCCATTTGGGCTGCAACGCTGACCAAAGGTGTTTTTCGCTATACGATTGGCAGCCAAACCTCCGAATATTTCAACGAAACATCAGGATTACCCGAAACAGCAGGGAGTACCATCAATATTCTGAACGGCAAGGTCACCGTGTCAACCCGCCAGGGTGTCTATCTTTTCGACGATAAAACCCGTTCGTTCCATAAAATCTATCTGACAGAAAACGATACGACCAACGAAGGCCAGTGGTATTCTTTTATTACCGAAACGAAAGATGGCAACCTTTGGGTAAATGCAGGCGATGAAACCCAACTCACTTTGCTGAAAAAACAAGGAAAGTGGTACAAACGGGAACAAACGCCATTTCTTCCCATTGACGACTGGGTTATCTGGGCCATGTACCCCGAAGATGACGGTGCGTCATGGTTCGGCGGGCCCAATGGCCTGCTCAAATATGATCCGTCAGTAAAACTTCAAAATCTTGACCCATGGCCAACACTGATACGACAGGTCACCACAAAGGACGATTCCGTGCTTTTTTCAGGATTGGCCGGACAAACCATCCTGCCATACAAGTATAATTCACTGAGGTTTGAATTTTCGGCGCCATTTTATTCTGCATTGGGAGAAAACCAGTACCGTTATCTGCTCGAAGGATTTGAAGAGACATATTCCGATTGGTCGGCCCAATCACATAAGGAATACACAAACCTGCCCAAGGGAGATTATATTTTTCGTGTCCATGCCCGTAATGTTTATAACCGGATCAGCAAGGAGGCAACCTTCAGTTTCAGGATCCTTGCCCCCTGGTATTCCACCTGGTGGGCCTTTTTATTGTACACCATCCTCGCAGGCGGCCTTATGTATCTCATTCTGATCTTAAGAAACCGTCAGTTATTAAAAGAGAAAAAAGCCCTGGAACAAAAAATTTCAGAACGTACGGCAGAAGTTGTTCAGCAAAAAGAAGAAATCGAAAAACAATCGGAAGAGTTGGCCAATAAAAACGATGAACTTGAAAAAATCAACATTGTTGTTAAAGCCATCAATTCTGAAATCAACTTTGCCAATTTGCTTCAATCGCTCCTCGAAAAAACCAGGATGATTAAATCGGTCGATAAATCGACTGCGCTGGTATTCGATAAAACCTTGAACACCTTTAAATTCAAAGCCAGTTTCGGTTGGGATATCAACATACTGGAGGAGGTAACCCTTTCCCTGGCCCAGGCTGAAAAACGATACCTGAAAAATGCAGAAGAAATTTTCGAAGATATTTTCCTCAAAACCGATTTTTCATCACTTGACGATATCGCTGTTTTAAATCAACTGGGCCTTCCCAAATCCATGCTGGTACTGGTCATTAAAGTTGAAAACAAGGTGGAAGCCTTCCTGATACTCGAAAACATGAACCGCAGCAATGCCTTTGAAAACAGGGACCTGAGTTTTATCAGAAATTCAAAAGAGCATATTATCTCGGCATTTATCAAAACCCGGATACTTGAAGACCTTCAACAAACGCTGCAAAACCTGAAAGAGACCCAGGACCAACTCATCCAATCAGAAAAACTGGCCTCTCTGGGGGCGTTGACTGCCGGGATCGCCCACGAAATTCAAAACCCGCTCAATTTTGTAAACAATTTTTCCTCCCTTTCCGGTGAACTGGCCGGCGAACTCGACGTATTTATCAGGGAGATCAAAGATCAGATCCCTGCCGATAAATACGAGGACGCTGCCGAAGTGATCGGAATGATCAAGGGAAATGTCATGAAGATTAACGAACATGGAAAACGCGCCGAAAGTATTGTAAAAGGGATGCTCCAGCATTCACGGGGCAGAAGCAGCGAATTCGAAGAGGTAGATATCAACAACATGGTAGCCGAATATGTTAACCTGGCTTATCACGGGATGCGGGCCAAAGACAAAAGCTTTAACACCAGTATCAAAACACAACTCGACCCCGCCGTGGGAAAAGCCCGTGTTGTTCCTCAGGACCTGAGCCGGGTTATTCTCAATATTGTCAATAATTCCTGTTATGCGCTCGATGAAAAGACGAAAAAACACCTCCCGGGTTTCAACCCTGAAGTGGTTATCAGCACATTGAAAGTAAACGATAAAATAGAAATCCGGATTAAAGACAACGGGACCGGCATCCCCGACCATGTGATCGAAAAAATATTCAACCCTTTCTTCACTACAAAACCTACCGGGAAAGGAACGGGTTTGGGCCTTTCCATGAGTTTCGATATTGTAACCCAAATCCACAAAGGCAAACTGGAAGTAAAATCAAAAGAGGGTGAATTTACCGAATTCATCCTCACCATTCCCGAACGCCAACCACAAGAAACCCGGACCTGACCCATGAAACGAATGGTTCTCCTCTTTTTTTCAACCCTTTTCTTCCACTTGGGGGCATCGGGACAGGCTATTTTTAAGATCAACCAGTACAACATCATTTACACCGGAGACCTGATGCCTGTCATAACCCTATTTACCAATTATTCCTTCAATAAAAAACTCAGCATCACCGGTTATTTTTATGTAAATGGCTATGAAAAAAACAGTTGGGGCGAAGGTTTGGCCGGGTTGACCTATACGCCTGTCACAGGAATATCCGTGGGGTTCCTGGGTGGTTTCCAGTCAAATGAGCAAGTCCTCTGGAGGGTTTCACCCATTGTCATTCTCAATAAAAACCGGTTTTCTTTCTTTGGGGCTTTTGAATTTGGAGGTCAGCGCTACCGGTGGGATGCCATGGGATTTTATTCAATAAAATGGTTTAAATTCGGTGCAGAATTCATCCGATATTACCAGATGTATGCCGCAGGGCCCCGTATTGAATTCTCATTTCTGAAAAAACAACCCATAACCCTATTTTACAGCGGGTTATGGGACTGGACTTATGGCCGCTATGCATCCATGTTTGGGATTTATTCAACATTCGGGATCTCACCGGGAGCAGTTTTGCTTGATGATTAACCAAACCGGAACCCCTTCTCAAGACACTCAAACGGAAAGAACCTTTAAATTTAACATTTACCTATGAAAGCCCTGGTATTCGACGGATCCTTAAAAATTCAGGAAACTCCAATTCCCCAACCGAAAGAGCATGAAGCGCTGATTAAAATCCTCTTTTCCTCAATCTGCAATACCGATCTTGAAATCATCAAGGGATATATGGGTTTTACCGGGATTTTAGGCCATGAATTTGTGGGTGAAGTCGTTAATCGTTCCAGCGATTTCTATGGTAAAACGGTTGTGGGGGAGATCAATTGTCCCTGCGGCACGTGTTATTTATGTAAAACCGGACGTAAAACGCATTGCCCTAACCGGACTGTCCTTGGAATCCAGGGCCATCCCGGGGTTTTTGCCGGGTATATCGTACTGCCGGAAGAGAACCTGAAAATTGTCCCCGGGAACCTTCCCCTGACCTCTGCTGTCTTTACCGAACCATTGGCTGCCGCCATAGAAATTTTCGAACAAGTTCAGATCAAACCCTCCCAACATGTTTTTATTTTCGGGGCAGGCAAACTGGGATTACTCATCTCTCAGGTTTTCAGGCTCAACGGTTGTGATTATACCACTTTTGACACCCATGGCCCGAAGATAAAAAAAGCGATCGAAACAGGCATCCATGCCAAAGAACTTTCAGCCCTGGGCGAATCGGAGAAAGCTGAGATCTGCATCGATTGTACCGGTAACCCGGCCGGGATCAACCTGGCGCTTGCCCATCTTTACCCAAGGGGAAAGCTCATTCTTAAAACCACTGTTGCCCAATCGGAAAAAATTGACCTGAACCAGATCGTTATCCATGAGTTCGAACTTATCGGGTCCCGCTGCGGAGTTTTTGAATCCGCTTTACGCCTGCTCAGCCAGGAGTTGGTAAACCCCCAACCCCTGATCACCGCTATATTTCCGTTCGATGATATCCTGCAGGCTTTTCACACTGCCATGCAACCCGATTCGTTAAAAATACTCATCCGGCATGGATCGTAACCGGAAATGGTATTTTAATTCAAAAAAAATATGACCAGATTAAAAAAAATCATTTAATTTCGCATAGTCCCTGATCCGGGACAGGTAATCATGATTTATCATAAGTACAAACAATTTTTCAACTGAATTTATGAAAGCACTGAAAAAAAGTTATTCCGGCCTTGCAGTGGCTGCTTTGTTTTTTGTTATCGCACTCACTGGCTGTAACAGTACATCCAATAAGGATAAAGAGGCAAACGAAGCCGTTGTCGATACCATCCGAAAGGAGGTGGCCCTGAGCCCTGAGTCGCAAAACCTGCTCTACAAATTCCCGACCCCATTTGAAGTAACTGCCATGCTTGAAAAAGCCAAAGCGGGTTTCATTTTTGATATCACCAATGCTCCGGCCAACGTTACAAAATACACTACTGAAAAAAGCAAAGCACTCAACCTCGGAATTTACAGCGCCGACCTGAGTTATTCTGCCACTTACAACCGGACAGATGAAACCAATAAATTTTTGGCCTGTACCAATAAACTGGCCGACGAATTAGGCATCGCCGGCGTTTACGACCAAACCCTGCTGGATAAAATTAAAAAATACAACAACAACAAGGATTCGCTGGTCAGTATCATCAACCGGGTTTTTGCACAAACCAATGAATTTTTATCGAAAAATGACCGCAACCAAATTGCTGTCCTCATCGCAACCGGAGGTTTCTGTGAAGCTATTTACCTCACCGCATTTCTTGGCGAAGTAGCTAAGGATAATACCCGGATCATGGCCATCATTGCAGCGCAAAAAGAAAATTACGAAAAACTTTCAACCATCCTTTCGGCATACAATAACGATCAGAATATGAAGGCCATTGCTGATGAAGTTGTAAAACTGAAAGCGATCTGGGAAAACTATGGTATTAAATCGGGAAAGAAAATCCCGTTTGAAAAAACAGCAGAAATCGGTGATCTGGCCGAAAGCGTCCGTCTTCACTTTGTGAAATAAAAAAACCGGCCCAAATGAACGGGTAATCTAAAACCACCTTTGTTTTCAAAGGTGGTTTTTTTATCGTTTCAATTTTCGTACTTTTGGTTCTGACAAATTCACACTTCTATGTCGGAACCTATCCTGATGGCGTTGGTTCAACTTTTCGCCATAGTTGCAGCATCCGTTAAGAAACAGGTTTCTGCAAACACCCGGACCATACTCGAATCGTATCTCCGCCAGCACCTGAATAACCAGGAGCTGGATGAATACCTGAAACTATTTGATGAACTGATGTTCTTTCATCAACCGGATGATGAAATCACCGAAGGGGGCGGATTGGACGTTTCAGATAAAATCCGCAACATCTGTCAGAAAATCCAAAACCAGCTTACATCCAAAGACCGGCTGATTGTTTTTTATAACTTTTTGGAATTCCTGGATGAACTTGCCCGCGACCAGGAGGAAAAACCAGTTGTGGGGGCCCCTTTAGCCGAAAAATACATCCTGGTATTTAAAGAGGTTTTCAATCCCCCGGAACAGGAATATTGTAATGCCCGTGCCTTTATTTTCGATCCTTTCGGAAAAACCATGAACCAGGAACATCTTCTGGTCATCGACGCCCTGCCCGACAACCCGCAGCACCCCTTCAAACATATAACCCGCGAACATCTTGACGGGAAAATCATCATACTCTATGTAGCCTCCGTCAGGACCATGATCTGCCGTTATCTGGGAAATGATGAATTATTCCTGAACGGTCACAATGTCCCCCCCTATCGTTCCTTTGTCTTTACCACCGGATCTATACTGAAAAACCTTAAAATCGCACCGGTTTATTATGCCGATGTTGCCGCCCAGTTCCTTCATTCCAAAGAGAAAATTAAAATCGAATTTACAGCAAAAGAGGTTGAATACCGTTTTAAAAACAGTGTTAACGGGATCCATCCTTTCAGCTTTACTGCCGATTCAGGGGAATTGATCGGGGTAATGGGAGGCAGCGGCGTTGGAAAATCGACCCTGCTGAATCTCCTCAACGGGAACCTCACCCTGAACCAGGGCCAAATCCTCATCAATGGTTATAACCTGGAACAAGAGAAAGAAAAGCTCCAGGGCATCATCGGCTTCGTTCCCCAGGACGATCTTCTGGTGGAAGAACTGACCGTTTTCCAGAACCTTTTCTTCAATGCCAAACTTTGTTTTAAAGATTTTTCCAAAAAACAACTGATCCGGTCCGTAATGAAGGTTTTAAAGGATATCGATCTGATCGGCATCAAAGATCTGACCGTTGGCGACCCCCTCAATAAATATATCAGCGGGGGCCAGCGCAAACGGTTAAATATCGCCCTTGAACTCATCCGCGAACCCTCCGTGCTCTTTGCCGATGAACCAACCAGCGGCCTCTCCTCCATGGATTCGGAAATGGTGATGCTGCTGCTGAAAGAACAGACATTGAAAGGGAGACTGGTCATCGTGAATATCCATCAGCCTTCGTCCGATATATTTAAGTTGTTTGACAAACTTTTAATCATGGACAAAGGCGGGTACCCAATCTATTATGGTAACCCGATCGATGCCCTAACCTGGTTCAAATCGGCCACCAACCACGTTAATCCCGATGAAAGCGAATGTCAGTATTGCGGCTATGTAAACCCCGAACAACTCCTTCAGATAACAGAATCAAAAATCATCAATGAATACGGGCGCATAACGGGAAACCGAAAAATTGCACCCAAAGAGTGGTACGACCTTTTCAGGAATAAAATCCAGCCACAAATTAAAATCAGAGATGAAAAAAGCAACGTTCCCGGAAGCCATTTTAAAGTCCCTGGCCGCTTCAAACAATTCCGGATTTTCGCACTCCGAAACCTGCTGACCAAAGTCACCAACCGTCAATACATGTTGATCAACCTGCTGGAAGCGCCATTTCTGGCTATGTTGCTTGCATATCTTACCCGCTGGCGTTTCGGGGAACAATACCTGTTCAGCGATAACCGGAACCTGGTACCCTATCTCTTTATGAGCGTGGTGGTTTCCCTCTTTTTAGGTATGATGGTCAGCGCCGAAGAGATCATCAAGGACCGCAGGATACTCAAACGGGAAGCATTCCTTCACCTGAGCCGCTTCAGTTATCTGAATGCAAAGATCATCCTTCTTTTTATCCTTTCGGCCATTCAGACCATCCTGTATGTCGTGGCCGGAAACCTGGTGCTCGGCATTCATGGCATGACCACCGGCTATTTCCTGATTCTGTTTTCCACTGCATGCTTTGCCAATATGGTCGGACTGAACATATCCTCGGGGTTGAATTCCGTGGTTGCAATTTATATCCTGATCCCATTCATCCTGGTGCCTCAACTGCTCCTGAGCGGTACCATTGTCCCTTTCGATTACCTAAACCCCGCCATCGCCTCACGTACCAGCGTTCCGCTCGTGGGAGATATGATGACTTCGCGATGGACCTTCGAAGCCCTTGCCGTTGAACAGTTTAAAAACAACAAATACGAAAAGATATTCTATCCCTGCGATAAAGAGATATCCCATTACAATTATACCACCGCTTATGTTATCCCGACACTTAAATCGGAATTGGATGAGTGCCAGAGAAACCTTGTCCTGAAACTAAAACCCGACCGTACCAGGGATCTGCTTGCCATTCTGAAGACTGAAATCCCGTTGCTTCAGAAAGAGGCTGGTTTTACCTCATTTCCGTTTACGCAGGTGTTTAATGAACATCTGTTCAACGACTCCCTGGTCCAAAATACCAAAGCCTACCTCGACTCCCTCAGCCGGTATTTCTCCTCCCGACTTACCCTTGTTACCGCCCGAAGGGATGCCGTTTATGAACAATTGGTCAGGAAATGGGGGGAAGATGGCGTTTATGCTTTCAAACAGGCATATTATAATGAAAATATCGCCGACCTGGTCCTGAATAAAGCAAGTGAAAACAAGATCCTGGAAGGAAAGGGAAAACTCATCCGAAAAAAAGACCCCATTTTTATGGATCCCGTTTCACACGATGGCAGGGCGCATTTCTATGCCCCTGTGAAATTTATTGGTAACTGGTCCATAGATACCTTCTGGTTCAATTTCGCCGTCATCTGGCTGATGTCATCCATTTTATACATAACCCTTCTGCACGATACCATCCGTAAGGGCATCGTGTTTTTCGAGCGGATGAAATTCAATAAAAAACGGAAAGGATAATTATCAACAGAAATGCCATTTAACAGAAATGCCCCTATCGGACAGAAAGGGGCATTTCATCTTTTTTTACCACCGTTGTGGTATGGAGGAATACAGGTCCCGCCATGAGGATCCACCAAAAAAGGTGGAAGTAAACATTAAGTCATATTTAATGCAACTGACCAAATATACTACTATTTATCCGAAAAAATTCCATTTTAACATTTTTTAAGAAATCAGAAAACGGCCAGGCTGAATCAATGGGTAAAAGGCAGTTTATCAGGAATTTGAGGCATCCGTGGTTTTTGTCCTTCCTGTAACGGGGCGGTTTTATCCTTCTTTCCGAATAAACGGTCCAACACCTGTTTTGAATTAAATAAATGCAGCAGATAATCCGACTGTTTTCCGGTAATGATTTCGTTCTCCTTTTTCCGAAAAAGATTGAAGATTGAAGTATTATTGGTGTAGAACAGATGGGAATCCTGTGAAAAAATCGAATAGGCCTCTCCGGAAAGAAATATCTTTCCTTTCAGTTGTGGCCCCCGGAGGTTGGAAATGTCATAGATATAGATAAAGCCTGATGTACTGCCTGCAACCAACATTTCGCCGATGAAGGTAAACGACCATAGTTCATGGTTATCGACAGGAAGCGTGTAAAGGCATTTGAAATCGGGTAATTCTGAGATTTTAATCAACCCGTCGAAACTACAGGTAAAAACAATTTCCGGTTTCCGCGGATGGACCAGGATACCTGTAATATCATCCTGATGAACCTGATAAGAGGCATAAAGCCGGTCATTGCGAAGATTATACAAATGGATAAAACCTGTAATATCGGTTGAGATAAGTATGTTAAAACCAGGAGCGTGGCACATGGTACGGAAATCGCCCCGGATTGAATTTTCTTTTAACAACGTTCCCGAGTGAAGGTGAAAAACATTCAGAAACCCACTGTTTGAGATCACATACAAGCGCTCCCCGATGGGAATACAAACACCGCTCCTGGTGCTGCTTTTGTGTTGGCCGGTATGGGAATAGGACTGAAGCAACCTTCCGGTTTTATAGTCCCATTTCCTTACAATATTTGTTCGGATCAACGGATTTTTCTCAACATCATAGCTCAGCGAAAAGATGTAGTTCCCATCGGGAGAGACCGTAACAAATGGGCTTCGCCCCATATATCGTTCAGTTAGCGCCATCCTCTGGGAAAAGTCGCTGAAATTGACCACGCGTACCGTTCCATCCCAACTGGAGGTGATGATTTCATCGCGGAACCTGACAATATGCCGCACCGTCGTTTCGTGGTGGTCGTACCATCGCAAAGCGCCTGTTTCAAGGTTGATCAGATGAACGCGACGGACGCCGGTATTTGCAATGATCAGGGTATGCTCCTTCTCATCATAACACAGGCACCGGATGCCCAATGCAGGAATTTCGTTTTTTATTTTATACTGGTAATCTTCGATCAGGAGATCCAGAAAATCGTTCTGCCAGGGGACCATGGCCGAATTTTGGTCGGGGGGACAAACAGTCAGCATCGGTTTCATTTTTAAATCAATTTACTTCAACGCCTGTGGATTTACTTTTCATCACTACTTGTATCTCTGTCAGAATTTCGGCAATTCGCTGATCCAGGTATTGGATTTGCATTTTCAGATAGTCTTCATGGATGGTCGAAAGTTCTCCATCAAAAACGTGCTTCATTTTAAACGAGGTTTGCCGCCACTCCTTTAAATCCGAAATTTTTTTCGCAGTCTGCAATTTCATTTTCTGAACAGCCTCCTCATCCATCTGCCAATCAGGAAGATTATCCTGCTCCAATCCAGTATAATCGAAAAAATCAACCGGCAATCCATTCATTTTTCTGGTATTGAAGACCCGGATATACAGGTTGACCAATCGCTGGTATTGAATAAACTGATCAACGAAATCGACATTAACCTGGTTATAAATCGCATTGGAATCCATAAAAAACCGCACAGAATCAAAAGCAGGGGTAGTATTCTCAGTAGCTGTAAACGCTTCACGGCAGTTTTTGGAGATCGCCCTGAAGAGTTTCCGTATATTTTCTTTAAAACTGTCGCAGTTCTCCCCGGAACCGCTTTCGTTGTCCCACAGAACATTTTTTACTTTTATTTTTCCAGAGTTACTCTGTATCTCTTTTGCAATCAGATACGAGAAATATTTATTTTCGAGCTCCTCATCCGTTCTGATCGTCGGATCGCCGGCATACATTAATTTTGTCCTCAATTGAAACAGGAGGCTCTCCCGGGAGGAAAGCTGAATAATATATTTCCGGAACCTTTCATCATAGAGTACATCTATGTAGTCGGCTACTTCAATTTCAGCAATGGCTTGCCGCACGATGAAACCGGGGCCTGAAAAGAACCGGGAAATCTGGTTTTTTTTATTGGTTTGATTCCGGAACCTGTTGATATCAATAGCGCTTAAAGAGGAAACAGGCAGTTTGAACAATTGCGACGAAAGAAGAAAACCCAGAAGTGAGCCAAAATCAATGTCATTCATTGCGGGAGAAACCGCTCGCAGTTGTTGCCGGATGCGGTTGAAGCCATCTTTGTACGATCCGAGATGGTCAATAAAATGGAGTGTGAATTCAATGTGGCTGTCATTGGAGCCATCGATGTGGAGTGTACCCTGCTCAAAAAGAGTCAGGGCAGGGATTCCGAATGTCAGAAAAACATGACCTTCAAAAGCGTTTTTGACCAATAACGTCAAGGTCTGAAATGGTGAAAAGCCTTTTTGGGCTGCTATTTCCATAAGTTCGTCGGCGTTGTGGCTTTTCTGTAGAGCGGCCAAATTTCGTACGGTGTCCGTTTTTCCATTAAGTTCAGCTATATCCAGAAACAAAGGATAATAGGTGACATCCTGCGGGACTCTTGTTCCGTCCGGATCCTGATTTTTTTCGGTATTCATGGGTTTTGGTTTTATTTTAAATAGGTTCTGTTTAAATGGCAACGTAACGCAGTGATTTTTTTATCCCTGTCCATTTGGGATTCAAAGTACCTCCTTTTCGCTTCCAAGGAATTCATCATCCATTGAGTACATTCCGGATCATCGATGATTACCGGAATTTTTATCTCATCAAGGGCCCGATGTGTGTATGTTTTTCTGAGCAAAATAAAAAAATCAAGGACAGAAACGCTCATGACCGTCTGTTTTTCAATGTATTGCTGATGCTGAAGCAACCGGATCTTGTGCTCAATCCGTTCCGCAAGGATTTGTTTGATCGAATCATCCATGATCGTAGCGTCGACTTGAAGATGTTGAAGGCCCCGGGGAGTCGTTGCCTCACGGATCAATTGGTCAACCCGGGTCAACTCCGCCCCGATCTTTTGATATTGCTTAAAATCATCAAACAAATGTGTCACCTGTTCCATTGCCTTGCTGATTTCCATGCGGCTACCGGCATCCATGATCATTGAGTCAACCTTCAGGTTGCTGACAGCCCTGGTATTATCGGCATAGGCTAACTCCCGGTAAATCTCAAACTCAGCATTACCTTGGCGGAGCCTCCTGTAAATTTCCGAAATCATTTCAGCTTCGGCAATGAGTTGACCCCGGATACCGGTATTCCGGATCTCCGGATCAATGGTTATTATTGAATCTTCAAAACCACCTTGCTCCTCCCTTATGAATAGCAGCGCATTAAAAATTTTGTCTATTTGCGTACCGATCCATTCCTTGGGATTGTTCATTCGTACCTGGTCTTTCCTCATCTGAACGGTTTCATCGATCACCTCCTTCAGGTATTTGTTCTTTACCCTGAAATTCATCAAATGCTCCATTTCATTGGTGTCGGATAGTTCGGACAGATGATAGACAATTTCGTCCCTGATTTTCTCCACCTCTGCAAGGTCTAATATTTTTAACCTGCTCGCGGCCTCAGAAATAGTTATGGACAGTTCTGTCCGAACCTTCTTATCCATGATACCTTCGGGAATCTTTATTTCCTTGATCTGTTCCGGGGTGGCAGCGAAAAGTATTTCTCCGAGAAACTGCTGAATCTCCCTGACGAGATCTGTTTTCAGGTACATTTTTTCACCAAAATCCGACAGCTGTTTCTCTATGGCCTTTTGTCGGGTAACGTAACCACACGGAAGATTTTCATTGATTGTTTTGTTGATCGGAAGATAGAGGGGCGTTCCGAACAGGTTGAGCGATGCATAAGCGGATTCGAGATTGGCCCTTTCGATGATCTGTTTTTTCCAGGAGATTTGCTGACAGAGATCATTATAATCTTCATCCCGGATCGGTTCCCGGTTTATGTGAATCGCATCCAGTACCGGAATTGAATGGGCCATGCAGATCAGGTTCTGAATGCGCGCTTGCTCTGTAGCGCTGTTATAGTTGCGGATCTCTGATATCAGATACGCTTTTTTCGACTCTGCTTGTTGAAGTAAATCGGTTGTGAAAACGCTGTCTGTAATTTCAGTCGCGGGCTTCAAATCATCAAGCCTTTGCAAATCAGCAATTTCAATGAAGCATAAAGCGCTTAGCAGCGCTTCTTTTTCTACTTTGGAGGAAGGGAGCGGTTGCTTGTTGTTATTCTGGGCTTCGGATTGTCCAGGGTTATAAAGCAACATCCCTGAAATAAGGATACCAACTATTTTCTTTCGCATAACAGGTTTTTTTATGCCACCCGGGGTGATTGTTTTGGTAATGGGATTACCAAATGTCTGCCAGAGGTTAAGAAAAATGTCATAAAATATTGTTTTATAATGACATACGACTTGCTCTTGGTTGAGACGGAAGGGTTGAGTTGTAATGAAATGCGGGGAAAAAGAGTGGAGAAGGATGTTTTCATTAACGGCAAAACCAAGGACAGCCGGGAATATACTGATCAATCCGCCAAAAAAAAAAAAAACACAACGGTTTTGATTCCCCTTTTTTTACTTTTTTTCATAAATTGCATGAAAACTTCCTGTCATGAAAAAAGTGTTTTCGGTTTCATTGTTTATTCTGGCACCGTTGTTTCTGGCAGCCCAGCCGGTCAAGGGGGTCATTTATGCCGATACCACCAATATCCTGGTGGTCAAAGTATGGGGAACTCATCAGGAACGGGGTTATGCCCTGGGATATCTAACCGGCGACCGCATCACCGACATCATCGAGAATTACATCAAACCCCAGTTCAGTGTCTATTATATCATGGCGCGGAACATCATCATCCAGGCGAATGACCTGCTGGTTGCACCGGATTATCATACGGAGGCTCAGGCCATCATTGACGGGATGAATGCAGCAGGTTCGAACACGGCCAGTCTCGATAAGACAGATATCCTGGTTGGGAACACCTTCCTTGACATTTCAAACCTCCTGATGATGAATTCAGGAGAGAATTGCTCGGCCCTCATGAGTTGGAGCGATGCCACTTCCGGTACAGATCTGGATGGAAAATCGGTGATCAGCAGGCATGTCGACTGGCTCTATTCGGCAGTGCTCAACCGGAATCATGCCATCATCGTTCATTTTCCGCAGGAACCGGATGAAAGCAAATGGCTGCTGGTAGGTTTTTCAGGGATGATGAGCAGCCTTTCCGGATTCAATCCCGATTTCGGGGCATTTCAAAATATGATGAATGACTTTTCTGGCAATGGACAGCACAATGCGCAATACAATCCGGTTTGGTTTGCCTTGCGCGATGCCATCGAAGCGGCAGACTACAATGGTGACGGTAGTCGTGATGTCCGGGATGTCCGCTCCGCATTAGCTGCTTCTTCGCAAGGATTCGCGGATGGGTTTATTGTCAGTGCCCTGGCCCGGTCCAATCCCGTCGACAGCCTGGTGGCCATGGTCGCCGAACTGGCATCAACGGCTCCACTCCAGACTTACCGGTATAGTAATTATCCTGACAGTATTCCGGGCGACAATCTATACACCGCCAATTACCAGATCGCTCGAAACAACATGATGCATTTTTGCACACGGTACAACGGGATACGAAGTCATATCGGTAACGGCACCAATATTGGCCTCGACACAAATTGGAATTTAATGCGTGACTATTCGCATCTGGCGACCAATACCCAGTTCATGCAATATGCTCCGGAACTTGATTACTTCAGGGTTTCGGTTTACCGTGACGGAAAACCTGCCTATCAGAACGAGCCGGTTGTGTTTAACCTCAACGATCTCTTCGACAATCCGGCAACCGGGTTCGAACCACACGAAATGCCCCGTCAGGTTCATTGCTATCCCAACCCAGCCGGCGAAACCATCACTTATTCGATCAGCAGCGCCCAATGGCCGGAATCGTTTTCCGGATTTAGCGAAACCTGGCGCCAGGAGCTGGGATCGCTCCATGACAATATCAACAGGGCCATTTTTCAGATGATCTGGAACAAGGTTGCTATGTGAATAATCCGGGTTGTCTGGCAGTAGGTAAACCCAAGCGCCTGAAGCAACAAACCGGTATCGGTGGCTCCAGGAATATGCCGGACCGGAAATCTTCCTATTCCCGGAGGGCTCATGTCCCCTATTTAATCAGCTTCTCGCATAAAAGCAGCAATTCCGTTTCCGTTAGTTTGGCCTTGAATTCGGCCGTTACCAACCGGGTACTGGCATACAACAAATCTTCCTGTACTTCCCTTAACTGCAACGACGAAATGACGCCAATGGAATAACTCTCCCTGGCAATATCCATGTTTTTCATCGCCAAAAGAAGGTTTTCCTGTTCGAAAGTTATCATCTCAAGCTGGTTCCGGTATTCATTGTAAATTCTTGCCAAAAAAGCCTCCAACCGGTTCTCAATCTGCTTTATCTCCAATTCGCCCGTTTGAAAAGAAATGGCTGCATTTTTAACCTGCCGGGTCAGGTTCATCCCGTCAAAGAGCTTCATGTTCAGCGACAGCCCGACGGAGGGCCCTACATGACGGTTATATTGAATGAAGTTGGCCTGGGTTTCCAACCGGTAATAATCATACCCCGCATACAAATCCAGGGTCGGCCATTGATTGGCCCGGGCCGTTTGCAACTCCAACCCTGCAACCCGCTTTTGAGCTACCGCCATCAGGATATGCCGGTTGGCCTTTTTCATGGACACCCGAAGCGAATCATATTGTAACACTTTGGACAACAATATGGTATCCTTGACCTCAAAAAGCGTGTTTACGTCCCGCGATAAAAGATCGTTCAGGGTGATTTTTGAATTTTTATAGATGGTCTGCTGATCGGAGAGGGCAGCAATATCCGCATTTAGTTCAACGCGGGCTTTCAGGTATTCCAACTCGGACCCGGTACCGGTTTCGAAACGCATTTTGGCCAATTCAAGCCTGAAACGGGAGATGGATACCTGCTCGGTATATATCGCAGTGACCCGGGCCTGTCTGACAATCTCATAATAACTGCCCATAATCTTTGCAACCGTGTTCTCCACCGTAATTTTGGAGCTGAGCTCGCTGATCGCTTCAAGACTTTTGAGTTTGTCGTACGTGATAAACATCTTTAAACCATCAAAAAGGGTCCAGGTCAGCCCAATCCCGGCAGTTGCCAGATTCGAATTCGCCGACGGGTCGTCCAGCTCTGAGCCAGTAACCACACTGACCCTGGCATCGCTGTATCCATATAAGTAACCTGCATTCAACGTCAGGGTGGGAAGCATTCCCGCATTCCCCGGAGTGGCATTCTGCCGCGCAATCTGCATTGAATTTTCAGCGATGCTGATCCCAAAATTGTTTTCAAGCCCCGTTGAGACTGCTTTTCTTAGGGTCAATAACTCCTGCCCCGACAGCCAACCGGCCATGGGGAACAACAACAATCCGGCAACAATGATTTTTTTCATCAACTGATATCTTCTGTCAATATCGCTTTTCTTTCGGTAGTCAGCTCCGTATAATCAATACGGCCTGTATGTGGGTTCCGCGAAATATACGAATAGATTGCCGGAACGATGTACAGGGTCAGAAACGTTGAAAACAAAAGGCCCCCTACCACTGCAATGCCCAGCGACTGCCGGCTTTCGGCGGAAGCGCCTAAGTTTAAGGCAATGGGCAGGATGCCAAGGACCATGGCCGAAGAGGTCATAAGGATCGGACGGAGACGGGAAACGGCTGCCCGCTGTACCGCTTCCGATTTTTCGATGCCAGATGCCTTTCGCTGGTTTGCAAATTCCACGATAAGGATCCCGTTCTTTGTGACCAGCCCAATCAGCATGATGATCCCGATTTCACTGAAAATATTCAGGGTCTGGTTAAAATACCAAAGTGAAAAAAGCGCCCCTGAAACGGCAAGCGGAACGGTAAACAGGATAATTAAAGGATCGATAAAACTCTCGAACTGAGCCGCCAGGATAAGAAAAATCAGAACGATGGCAAGCAGAAAGACATAGACCAGACTGGAAGAACTTTCCCTGAAATCGCGTGATTGGCCAGCCAGCGCCGTGTTGAAAGTAGCCGGTAAAACTTTTTTCGATACCTGGTCGAGCGCCCTGATCCCGTCGCCAAGGGTGGCGCCAGGGGCCAACCCCGCAGAAACCGTGGCAGAGATATAACGGTTATAAGAAAAGATAGAAGCCGGATTGATGGATTCAGTCATACCGACCAGGTTGTCGAGTGGGATGAGCTCCCCTTTGTTATTTCGAACATACAATGCTTTCAGATCATCCGGCTGGTTCCGGTCGTGCCGTAAAACCTGCCCAATAATCTCATATTGTTTGCCATTCATGATAAAATACCCATACCGCTGGCCACTCAGCGCCAGTTGCATGGCCTTGGCAATAGCCTGTGTTGAAACCCCAAGCTGGGATGCCTTCTCACGATCGATGGTAATTCGCAATTCCGGTTTGTTGACCTTGAAATTGGCATCGGTAAATAAAAGAATGGGTATCTTTCTGGCTTCTTCAAGAAATTTAGGCAACACCTCATTCAGGCTTTTCAGATCGGGGGCCAAAAGAATATACTGAACCGGTAGCCCCGAAAAACGATCGCCAATGGTCGGCGGTTCAAACGGAAAGGAACGGATGCCGGTAATTTGTGGCAACTCCCTGGACATTTTTCTGAAAATTTCATGCTGGCTCCGTTGTCGGTTTTCTGCATCAACAAGATAGACAATCTGCTGTGCTTTATTCGGATTCTCAATGGTACCCATGCTGGGCGAAATCCAGGAAAAAGAAACCGATGCCTCAGGAAATGAATCGGCAATATACCGGTCCATCTGCGCCATATAGTAAGTCATAAATTCATAGGTAGCTCCTTCCGGCGCTAATGTGGGAATCCGGATATTCGACCGGTCTTCGAAAGGCGCCAGTTCTGAATGGAGCAACCGGAACATCCATGCGCTTAAAGCAACAAGGAGCAGGAATACCGGAAAAAGTAGCCATCGCCGGTCCATAAACCATTTCAAAGAGTAGCGGTAACCCCGGTTCAAAGCCAGGAAAAAAGGTTCGGTTTTATTGATCAGCCAATTGGCATTGAGGTGCCGTTGTGATTTTAATATCCGGGAACACATCATCGGGGAGAGGGTTAGCGCTACGAAAGCCGAAATCATTACCGATCCTGCAACAACAATGGCAAACTCCTTGAAAAGCCGCCCGATCAACCCCTGCAAAAACATGATGGGAAGAAAAACCGCGGCAAGGGTTATGGTTGTGGAGATAACTGCAAAGGATATCTCTTTCATCCCTTTCAGGGCAGCTTCCACAGGATGGATCCCCGTATCAATTTTCGTATAGATATTTTCCAGAACCACAATAGCGTCATCGCAAACCAGTCCGATGGCCAGAACGATGGCCAGAAGGGTGAGTACATTGATCGAAAGTCCCATCAGGGCCATAATGATGAACGACCCGATAATGGAAACAGGAATGGCCACCACCGGGATAATGGTCGACCGCCAGTCGCGAAGGAATAAAAAGATTATCAAAACCACGAGCATCAGCGATAACAGAATGGTTTGCTGAACCTCCCTGACAGCGCCCCGTTCAAATTTCGTAAAGTCGTATCCAATCCTGACATCATAATCCGGTGGGATCCCGCCGCGTAAATTTTCCATCCTTTTATAAAACTCATCGGCTATGGCAACATTGTTGGCCCCGGTTTGAGGGACAACGCCGATGATAATCACCGGAAGCAGTTCCATCAACACCGACGACCGGTCGTTTTCGGGATAGAGTTCCGCTGATCCAATATCGCTGAAACGCACGATATTCCCTTTTTCCTGCCGGATGATGATATTGTTGAATTGTTCCGGCGTTTGGAGTAAACCCATGGCCCTGATGGTCAGCTCCTGCAGGTTGCCCTCTACCCGGCCGGCAGGAAGTTCAATATTCTCACGGTTAAAGGCTTGCTCAACATCCTCCGGGGCAATCCCGTTGGCCACCATTTTATAAGGGTCCAGCCAAAGTCGCATGGAATATTTTTTCTCGCCAAAAATTTTTATATCCCCAACCCCAGGAATGGTCTGTAGCCGCTCCTTAATCAGGTTTTCAACCAGATCGTTCACCTCCATAATGT
>DYSO01000076.1 GCA_020718225.1 Draconibacterium orientale
CCTTGTTAACGCCATTTATACACCCGATACAACAGATATCGGAGCGGGTTCTGTCATCCTTTCTCTAACTGCTTTCCCCCGGGGGGTGTGCGATACCATTAGCTATTCTATGATCCTTACCATAACGCCTTTCACGGGAATAAAACAAAATAATACTGAATCCCCGGGTTTTACCGTACAAACCGGCCTATCAGACGAAACGATGAATATAATCCTGGAGGGTTTCCCGGAAGGAAGGATAAAAGTCAGCCTCTGGACAAGTGACGCCAAACTGATCCGACAGGAAGAGTTCCATGCCGGAGTAAATAAACCAAAAACCATCCGCTTCCATTCCATCAATCCCGGGATTTATTTTGTGGAGATTAAATCCCTTACGAAAAGTTTCACCCGGAAAGTCGTTGTGTTTTAGCAATACCCTCCCTGCATGCAGGTCGGGACGTCCTATTTTGAAAGTGCAGATAATCCTGCCTGCCAGGTCGGACGGGCTTTCAGCCAGCCGGGTTTAAAAAACTTATCGTTGATGTTCGATTCGAGTACACCGGCGATATTGGCGACCGATTTAACGGTTTTAGCGGTCTTGGCATCTTTGATCCAGGTATCTTTCACCTTTGCCCAGCCGGCATCCATAGCCGTTGGCAACAACCCTCCCTGCAACGACTGAATGGCAGAAGAAGCGCCTGCAGGATCCTTAATTGTTTTTACTTTATTGAGGAAACTGCTTTTATTTTTCTTAAACGAATCCGTCAAAGCGTCATCGGAAATATTGCTGGTTAACTGACCGAGCAACTGGCCAATATTGGCCTGGCTTGTTACCTTTGATGCTTCTGATTGTACTGATTTTTCCAATTTTTTAACATCGGTGGAAGTGGGCAGCTTTATGTCCTGTGCCTTTAACCCTGCAACGAAAAACAGGATAAATACCAATAGTGATGTCCTTTTCATAATCGTGAATTTTAACAGTTTAACAATCCTATTTAATTTTTTAGTAATATTGGGCACAAGTTAATACGTTTTTATCAATATTATACTCCCCAATCACAAATTTTAATCATATCCTGTATGAGTACCGATTTAAAAATCCCATACCAGACCCTTGATTGGTCAGCCATTCCAAAAACCGAACACCCCGGGGAAAAGGGTAAGGCTCTTTGGCAAACAATTCAGTTTCCAGGACTTAGAATCCGGATTGTGGAATATTCACCAGGATATCTGGCCGACCATTGGTGCCAGAAGGGACATGTTGTCCATTGCCTTGAAGGGGAGAATCTTACCGAATTGGAAGATGGACGAACATTTCTTTTACACAAAGGAGAGACCTATATCGTTTCAGATGGATTAAGTTCGCACCGCTCCGTTTCAACAAATGGCGCAAAACTGATGATCATCGACGGGGATTTTTTACGATAGGCTTTTTAGTCGCATTGCTATCCCGATAATAATCTGTTAAACAATCTGGTTATGTCACGCCCCGAAACATTGATATCTGATTACCCGAAAATTACAGTGCGGAGAAAAAAATGGAATTTCTTCTGAAAAATTAATTGCATATTTACTTTTCATCTAAAAAACGATCCCTGTCATGTCTTGTAAAAGTTCATTATTTAACTTATTTTTAGTACTCTTCCTCAACTCAATCATGCTGTCCCTGTTTTCGCAGGTACGGTTTGAAAAATCCTATCCGTTTATGAATGAAACTATTGGTTATGGTGTAACCCAAACCTTTGACGATGGTTATGCAATCTGTGGGACCTTCCGGGCCGGGGAAATTTTAAAAGGATTGGTCATCCGTACCGATGCAGTTGGCGATACTCTTTGGACCAGACTGTATGAAAACGCATTGTACGCTTTTTGTCCGGTTCCCGAAGGTGGATTTTTGTTTACCGGATGGCACAACAGTTCGCATGAACAGAATCTGCTGATGATGAAAACCGACAAGTATGGGAATATAGAGTGGGAAAATTCAGTCGGTACAGCCTCTTCAATAGGACGTTCGATTTGCCGGACAGCCGATAGCGGTTATTGTATCGTGGGGGGAACAACCCCATACGCGATGGCTGCCGAACGAATGCTGGTGGTCAGAATCAACAAAAACGGGAATTTGAGGTGGACTAAGTTGTTCGGAGATGGCGTGCTGAGTTTGAACGGCCAATCCATAATCCTGGACAACAATGCTGGTTTTATGATTTGCGGGACCAAATCGTCCGAAATGGAAACCGGATCGGATATGGTATTGCTAAATATCGATTCAGCGGGCAATGCAATATGGATGAAAACATACAACAAGTCCCTTCACAGTGATCAAGGGTATGGTATTATTAATACCCTGTCGGGAGGATACTTTGCCGCAGGGATCGCCCGGCTCCCCGACAACTCGCACCAGGCATTGTATCTGGTACGGACCAATGACCAAGGAGATACGATTTGGACAAAAACATTCGATACGCTGGCCTGGGCATCCCCCGGGGTTCATGCAATCCCTTGTAATTCAGGAGGATTTGCAATAACCGGAGTGGTATACGATCCCGTATCCTCCACCAACAACGTTTTACTGAAACGTTTCGACGCTGAAGGGAACATCCTGTGGGGCCAAATTTTCGGCAGTTTGGGCCATGAATATGCTTTCAACCTCAACACCACTTCCGACCAGGGATTCATCGTCAGCGGAAGTGTATGGGACCCGGTATTTCAAACCACGGATGCATACCTTGCAAAGACTGATGATCAGGGTCATGTCACGCCGGTTTCAACCGACTATAAGGAGTTGCCCCGGAATATCTGTATCTTTCCCGACCCTACTCCGGGTTTATTCACGCTCACCTCCGTCGATCCGGTCCTTGAAATAACAGTTATCAACTTCAAAGGCGTAACAGTCCGGGAGATAACATCTCAACCAACAGCCATTCATACGGTTACGACCGATCTTTCATCTCTTCCCAATGGGATATACATGGTTAAAATCCGGACAACAGAGGGTTTTTTCCTAAGGAAAGTGATAAAAGACCGACCGGTTCACCAATGAAACAGAACCTGTCACAGATCCGGGTCAGATGTCCGGGCAATCGTTTCCTGACCGGTAATCAGCCGGTATCCCTGATAATAGTCAGTTGACATTCACCTGTTCGACATTTTTCTGTAATTTCGCGAAATGATTTTGACCGGACTTTTTACCATCCGTATTGTCGATATTATCGACATCATTTTGTTTGCCATTCTTCTTTATGAAATTTACAACCTGGTAAAGGGCACCGCAGCCATTCGTATTTTTATCGGTTTCATTGCGGTTTATATTCTTTGGAAAGTGGTGAAATCGCTCCAAATGCATTTGCTAACTGAAATTTTGGGACAGTTCATCAGCGTTGGGGTACTGGCCATCGTTATCGTTTTTCAACCCGAGATCCGTCAGTTTTTATTGATGATCGGAAATACACGAATCATAAAGAATCAAAGAAAGCGCTTCTTATTCTGGAAATTAAAGATCAATAACCCGGTTAATCTCAGTATCGATAAAATTGTTAAAGCTTGTCAGAAAATGGCAGAAACCCATACAGGAGCGCTTATTGTGATAACCCAACGGAATGAGCTCAACCAGTTTGTGGCCACGGGCCAGACCGTAGATGCACGAATTTCGGAGGTACTGCTCGAAACCATCTTTTTCAAAAATAGTCCGCTGCATGATGGCGCGGTTATCATTTTAGGGAGCAACATCCGGGCAGCACGCTGTATCCTTCCGGTTTCAAACAACTCCAATATCCCTGCCCATTATGGTTTACGGCACCGTGCTGCTGTGGGTATCACCGAGAAATCGGATGCGGTTGCCATTATCGTTTCAGAAGAAAGAGGTGATATTGCTTACAGCTATGAGGGACGACTCGTCGCCAACGTAACTCCGGTAAATCTTTCAAATTTTCTGGAAAAGATATTTCAGTAATTGTTCGATTGACTTACAAGGGATGTACCGGAGGCTCCGGTTTTCACCTATTTTCTTTTCCTTGATTTCTTTGCCAAAGCCATGGAATCAGCAATCCTGGCGCTGTCGGCTTTCTGACGGACTTCAAATTCACGGATCATCTGATCGGGCGATTTCCCAAGGTTCTGTAGGGCAATACGGGCATCATCATTAAACTCATCCTGAGGGTACTTCTCAATGAAAAGCAGGTAGGATTCCTTTGCATAATCAAGGTTACGTAAAAGATTTTCGTAAACAAATGCCTTAAAGAACAACGACATGGCTGCATTGGCATGTTCAGGATAGTCTTTCAGAAATTGATTGTACCAGTTTAAGGCTTTTGACCCCTCACCTGAATTCATGGCAATTCCTGCAGCTTTAAACAGATAGTCTGGCGAGAGGGAATCTTTCGGATTATCCTTGACAAAGGTAACATAGAGCGTCATTAAACTATCGGCCTTAGCTTTGTCGAAACTGACCGCTTCCGGCGCAAACAACCGTTTTTCAAGATCCTGAATCTTCAAAACCGACTTTTCACGAGAAGGGGTACATGAAGTAATGACAACAACCAAACCCGCTAAAAAACAAAATACTGATTTTTTCATATAAAAAATTTTAAATTATAACACCTATTCTACAACCCGTCCAATCTGTCCAACCTGTCCAACCTATCCCCTATTTTCGCCCCTTTTTAATAGTCGGGAACAACATTTTATAACTGACATCTATATTCCCTTTGGAGATATCCGTGAGTTTCCGGTGGATCAACATTTTTTTTAAAGAGGTAATATGATCGATGAAAACAATCCCTTCAATATGGTCGAATTCATGCTGTATTACCCGTGCTGCAACCCCTTCGAAACGTTCGTCATGTTCGTGAAAGTTTTCATCCATATACTTCATCCAGATTACCGGTTTACGCATGATGTCTTCGCGGATTCCCGGAAAACTGAGACATCCTTCGTTAAAAGAATACTCCTCTCCTTCCGTTTTATAAATATCCGCATTGATAAAAACTTTTTTAAAGCCAATGGCTTCCGGGTATTTATCAGCAAAGGGAGTACCATCTATCACCATGAGCCGGATAGAGCGGTTTACCTGAGGGGCGGCAAGTCCGACACCATCGGACTGGTACATGGTATCCCACATGTTTACAATAAACTCTTTTAAATCAGGATAATCGGGGGTTATTGCAGATGCCGTTTTTTTAAGTACAGGATGCCCATAAGCTACAACGGGAAGAATCATTGGATTTACGATTTACGATTTACGATTTACGATTTGCCTGATGGTTTGGAGTATAAATGAGCCTTGGTTTCTAAATAAGATTGAAGGATGATGGTGGCGCTGACCGTGTCAATCAATGATTTATCCTGACGGGTTTTCTTTTTAGCGCCGGAATCGCGAATGGTCCTGACCGCCATGAGTGATGTAAAACGTTCATCCATTCGTTCAACGGGTATCGCCGGAAAGAGGCCGGTAAGCTTTTTTACAAAAGGTTCAATATAAATGGTGGATTGCGACGGGGTATTGTTCATTTGCCGGGGTTCACCCACCACAAAACAATCCACCTTATTTTTCATTACATAATCCTTCAGAAAATCAATCACCCCGCTGGTATGCAATGTGGTTAACCCTGTTGCGATCATCTGCAGTTCATCGGTTACTGCAATGCCAGTACGCTTTTGTCCATAATCTATAGCTACGATCCTGCCCATTTTCTCCAATTCAATGCAAAGGTACAAAGATTTGAAATTTTATTTACTTTTGAAGCAGATTAAATAGTATCGTAGTATTACCTGTTAAACGTTAAGGTTGGAAGCGATAATTGAGCATAGAGGGATTATTGAAGCTGCCTGGCAGGACAGACAGTTGCTGGCACGGACAGAGGTACGGGAAGCGATAAATGTGGTAATCCGTTACCTGGATGAAGGCTTGTTGCGTGTTGCCGAACCATCGGCGGATGGATGGATTGTAAATGAATGGGTGAAAAAAGCGGTGATTCTATATTTCCCGATATGTCAGATGGAGGTTAGCGAAGTTGGCCCTTTTCTCTTTTACGATAAAATTCCATTAAAGAAGAACCATGAGATACAGGGTGTGCGTGTTGTCCCTCATGCGATTGCACGGTACGGTTCATTTCTGGCGCGAGGGGTGGTCATGATGCCTTCGTATGTCAACATCGGGGCTTATGTGGATTCGGGCACGATGATAGACACCTGGGCCACCGTTGGTTCCTGTGCACAGATCGGAAAAAATGTGCATCTGAGCGGAGGCGTCGGAATTGGCGGCGTTTTGGAACCTGTCCAGGCCTCACCGGTAATTGTGGAAGATGATTGTTTTCTTGGATCCCGATGTGTGGTTGTTGAAGGGGTACATATTGGAAAGGAGTCGGTGCTGGGCGCCAATGTGGTAATAACCGGTTCGACAAAGATTATTGACGTTTCGGGGGAACATCCCATCACTTATAAAGGAGACATTCCAGCCCGTTCGGTTGTAATCCCCGGAGTGGTCCCAAAATCTTTTCCTGCCGGTATTTATTCTGTACCATGCGCACTGATCATTGGCAACCGAAAAGCTTCCACTGATTTAAAAACTTCACTCAATCAGGCGTTGAGGGAATTCGATGTCCCGGTATAGATGGAAAAAATCCTGATCATTCAAACGGCATCCATCGGCGATGTAATCCTGGCCACCCCATTAGCAGAGAAGCTTCACCATGTCTTCCCGAAAGCATCCATCGATTTCCTGGTAAAAAAAGGGAATGAACCCCTTTTCAAAGATCATCCCTTCCTTCACGAAACCCTGATTTGGGATAAAGGCCCGGGTTCCTTTCTGAACGCCGTTAAATGTATCTGGCAGATCAGGTCAAACCGGTACAACCTGGTTGTAAATGTTCAACGGTTTTTTATGACCGGGCTGATGACTGCTTTTTCAAAGGCGGCATTAAAAACGGGGTTCGATAAAAACCCAATCTCATTTCTCTTTACCGGAAAAATCAGTCACCGGATCGGGGATGGGATTCACGAAATTGACCGGAACCTGGCCCTGATTGAAGAATTTCAGGATCCGGCATCCGGCATGCAGTATCTTCCCAGGTTGTATCCATCGGTGGACGATGTTCAAAAATCAGCCTCCTATAAGACCAAACCCTATTATACCCTCTCTCCGGCTTCCCTCTGGTTTACCAAACAATTTCCGGCTGATCAATGGGTCCGGCTTATAAAACAAATTCCGGAAAACACACCGGTATATCTGCTTGGCGCTCCGAATGACCATCCCCTGTGCGAGGAAATCCGGTTGCAATCGGGACACCCCAAAACAATAAACCTGAGCGGAAAATTATCGCTCCTGCAGTCGGCCTCACTGATGCAGGATGCCCGGATGAATTTCACCAACGATTCTGCCCCCCTGCACCTGGCCTCTTCGGTAAATGCACCGGTTACCGTAATCTATTGTTCCACCATCCCGGAATTCGGATTCGGCCCGTTATCGACAAATGCAGCAATAGTCCAGATACCTGAAAAACTTCCCTGCCGTCCCTGTGGCCTGCATGGGTTTACCCAATGCCCCGAAAAACACTTCCGCTGTGCCACTGCCATTCCAATGGAGCTGCTCATAAAACGACTGTAACGCCATCGCCATAAAGCATGCTGTGTGACAACACAAAATCTCATTACCAGTCCGGAGATGAAACCTTCAGGCTTCGTTAAAGGAAATGGAATATGTTCCTACCTTTACCGTTTTATTTTCAACACTGTTAACCATCGAATCCATCATGCAACGGGAAATTGATCAGTGCCTCACTGTTTTACGTGCCGGCGGGACCATTCTTTACCCAACCGATACCATCTGGGGCATTGGTTGTGATGCAACCAATTATCAAGCTGTTCAAAAAGTGTATCATTTAAAAAAACGGGTTGAGAGTAAAAGTTTGATCATCCTGCTGGATGATGCTGCCCGATTGACCGACTTTATGGTCTTTGTCCCGGAAATCGCATTTGATCTCGTAAAAAATGTGGACACACCACTTACCATCATCTATCCCAATTCTAAAAACTTAGCCTCCAATGTTGTTGCCGAAGACCGGTCTATTGCAATCCGAATAATAAAAACAGAGTTTTGCAGCCGTTTGATCCGGGCGTTTGGGAAACCGATTGTATCCACTTCCGCTAATATTTCGGGTACGAAACCTCCCCTCACCTATAAAAACATCCTCCCGGAAATTATAGATGGTGTCGATTATGTCGTCGATCCATCCCTGGGTGAACTCCGTGTGGTGCAACCATCAAGAATCATCAAACTCAATGAAAACGGAGAATTCCGGATCATCCGAAAATAGTTCTGTTATCGGGTTCGAAATTTGTACGTTGCTGCCCACATTCGACCCTGGAATTTTAACATATTGCTTGGCAGGTTTATTCGGCTTTCTCCATTATATTTGCACAAATAAGAACAAATGACACAAAGTCCCATTTCTCTGTTTTCGGTTTTGTTTAAAATTTTCATTCTATTCCTTCCTTTGGTTCATAACGGCCAGGAGCTTCCCGGGTTAAAAAATCTGGAAGGATCATGGATGGGATCATTGAATGTCGGCGCCATTGAATTAAAACTGGTCATGAATATCTCGTTTACCGCTTCCGACAGCGCTTTGGTTACTTTCGACAGCCCGGACCAGGGAGTCAATAACATTCCCACAAGTAAAGTTATTTTTACCGGTGATTCATTACTTGTTGAATCGAATCTCCTTCAGGGCAAATTCAGTGGAAGCTTCATGCCGGAATTAAACACCATCCGTGGAATCTGGACCCAACGAACAATTTCACTGCCACTAACCTTTAACAAAACAGATAAAAAAACAGTTTTAAACCGTCCGCAGGAGCCTCGGCCTCCCTTTCCTTACAAAGAGGAAGCGGTTTTTTTCCCAAACCTTTTTGCGGGTATTGAATTGTCAGGCGCCCTGACCCTTCCCGAAGGAGACGGCCCATTCCCTGCAGTTGTCCTTGTCACCGGTTCAGGGCCCCAAAACAAGGATGAAGAATTGATGGGCCACAAACCATTTTTAGTACTATCTGATTATCTGACCCGGTTGGGATTTGCTGTTTTACGTTACGATGACCGCGGAACAGGAAAATCGAAGGGTGCGTTTGAAACCGCCACCACGTTCGATTTTGCCGGTGACGCGGAGGCTGCCATGGAATTTTTAAAAAAACATCCGGCCATCGATACTTCCAAAATCGGAATTATCGGTCATAGCGAAGGAGGGGTGATTGCATCCATCATCGCCTCCCGAAGAGCGGATGTCGGGTTTATTGTCCTGATGGCCGCACCAGGCCTTCCCGGCGAACAGATATTATTGCTTCAGTCGGCGCTGATCAGAAAAAGTCAGGGAACGGACGATCAAACAATTGAAAAGGAAAATAAGTTAGCGGAAACCCTATACACGATATTGAAGAAGAATCCCGACAATGGGAAAGCGGAAAAATTAATCCGTGAACAGATCGCCCGTTTCGATAAAAAGTACGCTGGTGATACCTGTTATCATCCTTTATCGGAAGAAGCGCTGACGGGGCAGATCCATGTTCTTACCTCTCCATGGTTCCGATGTTTTCTTACCCTGGACCCGGAGGTTTATCTTTCGAAGGTTTCCTGTAATGTATTAGCCATGATTGGCAGTCTCGATATACAGGTACCCATGTCAGAAAACCTGAAGGCCATTGAATCGGCGCTGATTGTTGGCGGTAACCCGAATTACGAAATGGTTGAACTCCCCGGATTAAACCATCTGTTTCAGAAAGCCCAAACCGGCAATCCCGCTGAATATGCAAAAATCGAAGAAACCTTATCTCCACAGGCGCTGGAAGTGATCGGGAGCTGGATGAAAAAACGGTGAGTGGTGAGTGGTGAATTATAAAAAGTTGATTATATGAATTGTTTTTTAAATGCCATTTCTCCTGTTGATGGGCGATACCGCAGCATGACTGAGCCCTTGGCGGGTTATTTTTCCGAATCGGCTATTATCCGTTACAGGGTGTTGGTTGAGATTGAATATTTTATTGCATTATGTAAAATCCCTCTTCCACAACTCCGGCCGGTTGATAAAAAGATATTTCCAAAATTGCGGGCGGTTTATGAGCGCTTTAAACCGGAATACGCTTTCAGGGTTAAAGAGATTGAAAAAGAGACCAACCACGATGTCAAAGCCATTGAATATTTCCTGAAAGAGCGGTTCGATCTTTTTGGCCTTGGGCAGGTGAAAGAATTCATCCATTTCGGCCTTACGTCGCAGGATATCAACAATACCGCGTTTCCATTGGCCTTGCGCGATGGCTGGCGGGATATTCTGGAGCCTTTGTATGAAGATCTTTACGCCACTTTATTTGAAAAAAGCAAAACATGGCAATTTATCCCGATGCTGGCACGTACCCACGGACAGCCTGCATCCCCGACCACAATGGGAAAAGAGTTGTATGTATTTGTTGAGCGTTTGGGGATGCAACTTGCATTGATGGAAACCATCCCCATTTCGGCGAAATTCGGAGGGGCTACCGGGAATTTCAACGCCCATCATGCGGCCTATCCTGAAATCGATTGGGTTACGTTTTCTAACCGTTTTGTCAATCACACCCTCGGACTTGAAAGGTGCCAAACCACAACCCAGATTGAACATTACGACAACCTGGCCGCCTTTTTCGATAACATCAAAAGAATCAACACCATTTTGATTGACCTTAACCGGGATCTTTGGGCCTACATATCGATGGACTATTTCAGGCAAAAAGTTAAACCGACAGAGACCGGATCGTCGACCATGCCCCACAAGGTCAATCCTATTGATTTCGAAAACTCGGAAGGGAACCTGGGACTGGCCAACGCCCTCTGTGAACATCTGTCGGCTAAACTTCCCGTCTCCCGCCTTCAACGCGACCTCACCGATTCAACGGTTTTGAGAAATATCGGGATCCCCTTTGCCCACTCTGTTATTGCCTGTAAATCGCTGCTCCGGGGTGTGGAAAAACTGATTCTGAACGAAGAAAAAATCAAAAAAGATCTGGACCAAAACCATGCTGTGATTTCCGAAGCCATCCAAACCATCCTTCGCCGCGAAAATTATCCGGCGCCCTATGAAGCCCTGAAAACATTAACAAGAGGTAAAGAGGGCATCAACCGGCAAAGCCTGGACAAATTTATAGATGAACTAAATGTTACGGAAAAAATAAAAACTGAGTTAAAATCCATCACTCCTGAAAATTATATCGGAATCATCAACTTCTGAGCGCCCATCAGCATGAAAGTATCCGGCTTCACCTTTGTCCGCAATGCCATCCGGTATGATTATCCGGTTGTGGAGTCGATATGCTCGATCCTTCCACTGTGCGATGAATTGATAGTTGCTGTAGGTAAATCCGACGATGGGACCCGCGAACGGATCTCGTCCATACGATCCCAAAAAATCAAAATCATAGATACCGTGTGGGACGACACCCTCAGGATGGGAGGGCAAGTTCTTGCCGTGGAAACAAATAAAGCGATGGATGCAATCTCCCCCATGTCGGATTGGGCCTTTTATATCCAGGCAGACGAGGTGATCCACGAAAAATACCATGGCCCAATCCGCGCTGCCATGGAGCGATGGAACGATCGTCAGGAAATGGAAGGGCTCCTGTTTAACTATCTGCATTTCTGGGGATCCTATGATTATATCGGCGATTCACGCCAGTGGTACCGAAAAGAGGTGCGAATCATCAGAAACGACAAACATATCCGGTCATACCGGGATGCTCAGGGATTCCGCAGGGAGGGTAAAAAGCTGAAGGTTACCCCGGCCAATGCTACTGTTTATCATTACGGCTGGGTAAAACCACCGCAGGCACAACAGGACAAACAGGAGTCATTTCACCGTTACTGGCACGACGACCGGTGGCTGAAAAAAAAGATACCGAAATCAATGGAATACGACTATTCCGGAATGGGATATCTTGTCCCGTTCAAAGAAACCCATCCGGCCGTCATGCAGGAGCGCATTGCAGCGAAAGACTGGATATTTCACTATGATCATCATCTCCGGCAATCTTCCATGAAAGAAGACCTCCTTCACTTTATCGAAAAAACCACAGGTTGGCGGATCGGAGAGTATAAAAATTTCAAATTATAGAATTTTCTTACCTTTGTAATAAATTTCCAAGACATGGATTTAAACAAGATTCTTTCAATTGCAGGCAAAAGCGGATTGTACAAGGTAGTATCCCAGGCCAAAAGTGCAGTCATCGTTGAATCGATCGGTGATAATAAACGGTTTCCGGCCTTTTCCCATGAAAAAATGAGCTCTCTGGAAGAGATCAGTGTATTTACTACGGGAGAAGATCTTCCGCTTAAAGATGTTTTTAAGGCATTTCATCAAAAACTGGACGGGAAACCAGGTATTGATCCGAAAGCTGAAAACAAAGAGTTAATGAAGTTTTTCCTTGAAATGGTTCCCGAATTTGACTCAGAAAGGGTATATGCTTCCGATATCCGGAAAATGGTAAGCTGGTATAACATGCTGTTGGAAAAGGATCTGCTGGATTTTAACGAACCAGGGGAAGATAAGCCCGAAGAGAAAGCTGCCGAAGGAACTGCGCCAGAAGAGGCAGCGCCAGAAGAGTCCATCATTAAAGAACCTGTTGATGAAAAACCTACAGACGAAAAAGTGTAACCGTCATTAATACGGGTTATTTAACTTTCAAAGTATCGGGTTTTACAACGGTATTTTTAGATTTTTCCTGTTCAATTTTCTTTTTTGTTTTCTGCATCTCCCGTTCCAGTTCCGCCATCACATTCTCATCTTCAAGAAATTCTTTTTTCCATTCTTTATCGCCATGGATAAAGGTAAACCGAACCTCTTTATCGGATGGGTCCGGCGAATTGCTGACCAGCCAAAAGTAGATGGTTTGTGGTTTGAATAAAAAGGAGGGAAGCGACATGGTCGTATCGGATAACAATCTGGAATAGATATTTTTTACGCCATTTTCATATATATGCAGGTATCTGGATTTTTTGGCGGGTGAGGTATGCCATGCGAAGGTTACTTTATCTGCCGAGATAACCGATGAATCGGAAGGAAGTATCATATCGGTTCTTTCAAATTCTGTCCTGGAGCGGTAAACTGCCCCTTTAATAACCATTGCTGTTTTTGGTTCTTCCTTCTCAATAATGGATTGGGCCACATAATTCATATATTCACGGGTCAGGGATGTCTGGCTTTTCCGGCACATCGATTGTAAATCGGCAAACGCATAACTCCCGGGCTTGATCAACCTCAATGCTTTATCGTTTCCGCTGAGCAGCACTGCATAAGAACCCTGCCCGATCTTTAACACACTATTTTCCCCTGGCTTCATGTTTTTCTGTACAGCCATACTGGTGGTCCCCTGGCTCATGGTTACCTCTCCTTTGGTTTGAAAAACGGTGAATTCCGTACATTGGGACAACACGGCAATGGAAAGCCACACGGTTGCCATACTACATAATAACAAACGTTTCATAGATTCATTTTTTTTTGGGTAAAAACCTGCTGTGAATTTTTATTTTCCGGTTAATGACCAATAGCGCCCGTTCATAATAGGTCAAAAATGTTTTATAAAGAAGGATCGGGGCCAGAAAAAATCCTGAATTGATGCTGAAATTCCAGTATTTATAGATCAGGAAGAAGATGTATATAAGAAGGACATTGAGTACCAATAAGAAAACAGGAAAAATAAGGTTTGAAAGCAATGGGTTCTTTTCGCCCAACCAGGTAATGAAAGCAATATAGAAATAGCAGAGGATAAACGAGAGAAAGATACACAGCCACACCGGCATCACCGTGATGTAATTCTCGCTGAGTATCATACTGATAATATTTGCATGGATTACCACACCGTACATATCGGGTCTGGAACGACCCGAGAGCTCAGCATTCATGGGAGTGTAATAAATATCTTCCAGATCGGGCTGCCCCCCGAACGACTCACCTATATAGCCCATCAGTACAATTTTATCCTTGATGATGGAAAGATCGGTGGTTGAATCAAATAATTCATAAACATCAAAACGAATGTATGCATCCGTATTGCCCCGGTAATTGATGATCTCACGGCGATTGTCCCGTTCCATAAGTTTTGAAAAGGCCGGCGGATCAAATCGTTTTACAAGGGAAGCGCCCAGCGAATAGAGTGTATCCCCTTTAAACACCTCACGGGGGCTGAATGTCCTAACGGTAGAAGTTTCCGGATGGGCGCCGCCCAGGTTTACAAATCCTTTGTTTCCACTGCTGAAATATGGATCGGAGGTCTCAAGGGAATCGAACTGTCCGGTAAGTTCTTCTTTCCCTGTCAGGTAACAAGCCATAATAAAATTGTTGCCCTCACTAAGCTGTTCACTCAGAAAAGCATCTGTGACGGAATCGCGACGCGCTGAAAAAAAACTGTCGAAACCAATAACTTTGGGATTGTTCTTCCGAATACGCCTTATTTGAGTTGCAATCCCGGCCCGGTCCAGATGCCCGATATTGACCAGCACAATGTTTGTGTCCAAAGTCTCCTGTGTTGTGTTGAGTTTTGAATACAGAAGATCGCTAAAATTGAAATCCGACAAGGCCTTTTTTATAGGATCGAAAACCGTCATATTAAAAGTTATGGCGCCAATCATAGAAACAGACAGAAAAAGAAAGAAATTCACTGCGAGATAATCCATTTTTATCCAGGAAAAGAGAAAATTCAATCGTTTCTTTTTTCTCATTGATCAAAACTATTAAAAAACACGGCGAATTTAATAAAGATACGAATTTAAACTAAGTTTTGGTTTTCAGGAATTATATAATAAATTTGTACAACATAAAATTTTCCGAATATTTAAAATTTTC
>DYSO01000231.1 GCA_020718225.1 Draconibacterium orientale
AACGAAGCTGGATCCGCGATGGCGCATTGACTTCCTCAGCCCTTCTGAAATCCGGTATCGACCGGGAGGTAAAAGATTTTATCGATTGGTACACCGCCCATCTCTACGAAAACGGTAAAGTTCCCTGTGTCGTCGACCTCAGGGGCCCCGATCCGGTTCCTGAAAACGACAGCCATGGCGAACTTATCTATCTGATCCGCGAATATTTCAACTTTACAAAGGATACCACTTTCCTCAGGTCAAAAAATCAACATGTTTTACAGGCGGTTGCATACATCGAATCGCTGATTGCCGAGCGGTCGACGGATCATTTCAAAAACGGGAACGACAGCGTGCGGGCTTACTATGGTTTGGTTCCGGAATCGATCAGTCATGAAGGTTATTCCGCAAAACCGATGCACTCTTACTGGGATGACTTTTTTACCATGAAAGGTCTGAAAGATGCAGTGGAAATCCAAAAAATCTTAGGTGAACAGGAATCGTACGAAAGGATTAAAAAAATTCGCGATACTTTTAAAACCAACCTTTACAACTCACTGCACTTGGCCATGAAAACCCGGAATATTGATTATATCCCCGGTTGTGTTGAGTTAGGCGATTTTGATGCAACATCCACTACCATTGCCCTGACCCCTTGCAACGAATTGAAAAACCTTCCAAAGCCACAGGTGTATAACACCTTCGATAAATACTATACTTTTTTTAAAAACCGCAGGGACGGGAATCTGGATTGGATGAATTACACGCCCTACGAAAACCGTTTGATCGGGTCGTTCATCCTTTTAGATCAGCCGGATAGGGCGCATGAATTAATAGACTTTTTCTTAAACGACCAACGTCCCCGGGGATGGAACCACTGGGCCGAAGTGGTGTGGAAAGATTACCGCATCCCACGCTATATCGGCGACATGCCACATACCTGGGTTGGCAGCGATTTTATCAATGCGGTCAGGTCCATGTTTGTTTATGAAAATGAATACGACCAATCCCTTGTTTTGGCTTCAGCCCTTTATCAGGATTGGATCGATTCGCCGGATGGAATGTCGATCGGAAATCTGCCAACCTATTATGGTGAGATCTCTTACGCAATAATAAAAGACAACAACAAATACAACTTTTCGATTTCCGGGGATGTAAAACTTCCGGCTAACGGGATAAAAATAAGGAACTTCAACGGATCGAAACTTCCGGTAAGGGTGACTGTTAACGGAGCTGAAAGAACGGATTTCAGCGAAAAGGAAATATTGGTGAATACTGTGCCTGCAGAGGTAATGATTTATTATTAAAGATTAGAATTTACCCACAGCACTTAAATACAATCCCTGTCATATTTTGACTATTTTTAGCACCATGAGCGACATAAAATTATTTGAAAACAAAACAGTAAGAACACATTGGGATTCTGAAAAAGAGCAATGGTATTTTTCGGTGATAGATGTAATTGAAATTTTAACAGATAGTCCGCGACCACGAAAATATTGGAATGCCTTAAAATCAAAGTTACAATCAGAAGGAAGTGAACTGTCCCAAAAATTGGGACAGTTGAAAATGGAAGCTCCTGATGGAAAGATGAGGGAAACGGATGTTGCCGATACGGAAACTTTATTGCGTATAATTCAATCTATTCCCTCACCCAAAGCCGAACCCTTTAAGCAATGGCTTGCAAAAGTAGGCTACGAACGTATGCAAGAAATAGCCGATCCCGCACAAAGCCTTGACAGGGCAAGAGAAAACTGGCATCGATTGGGCAGAAGCGATAAATGGATTCAGCAAAGAATGACCGGACAGGAAACCCGAAACAAATTGACTGATTATTGGAAAGAGAGCGGTGTAGAGAAATCGGACGAATTTGCTTTTCTTACCAACATCATTCATCAGGAATGGACAGGATTAACAGTAAAGAAGCATAAGGATTTGAAGGGACTGAAAACGCAAAACCTTCGCGACCACATGAGTGAAGCAGAATTGATTTTTACCGCCCTTGCAGAACTTTCAACAAGGCAGATAGCCGAAACAGAACAAGCAAAAGGAGTGCAACAAAATGCCAAAGCAAGTAAAAAAGGAGGTGCAGTAGCAAAAAATGCACGCAAAGAATTAGAAAGCAAAACAGGGAAAAATGTGGTAACCGGGGAAAATTTTCTGCCACCAAAAAAAGAAAACAAAAAGTTGAATTGAATAACCATAAAACCAAATGAAAGAACAAGTAATAAGCTCAAACCACGCTACAAAACCGGAAGACCGGATTCACTTTTCACAATTGGCTGCTTACGGCGCCGGCGGCATTATTCCCATAGCCCTCTTCAACGTGGCAGGAATTCTTGTCGGATTGATGGGAAATATTAGTTTAGGGTTAAGCGCCTTCTGGCTGGGGGCAATTTTGATCGTTCCCCGTTTGTGGGATGCGCTGTCGGATCCCGTGATCGGCCATATTTCTGATAATACCCGTACCCGATGGGGTCGCCGGCGCCCATATCTGCTCCTGGGTGGAATAGCTGTTGCTGTTTTTTTTGTGGTGATGTGGTGGATTCCCAAAGGAGATCTGGTCCGTGCCTGGTTCCCATCCGAATCGGGGTTCCAGTGGTTTCAATTAGGCTATATCCTGTTTACGCTGCTGCTTTTTTTTACTGCTGTCAATATTTTCGAAATCCCTCACGGCGCCCTTGGAATGGAAATGACCACCGATTATCATGAACGGACCCGGTTGTTTAGCGCCAAAAGTTTCGTCGGTAACCTTTTTGCCATGAGCACACCCTGGCTTTTTGCCCTTGCCAGCATGGAAATTTTTAAAGGTCCGGGGGGAAATGAAGCTGATGGGATGCGT
>DYSO01000077.1 GCA_020718225.1 Draconibacterium orientale
ATAATATTGGTTAAACTTGTCGCTTATTTATTTGTTGCGGATTTAAGGATATATAGTAAACTTTTCCGGTTGACTCCAGGCGGATTGCAATAATTGTCAGTAGCATAATCGGGGAGAGCACCAGCAATGCGGTTACTGAGAGTATCAGGTCAAATATTCTTTTTGGCAATGAACATTTGAACGGGGTCATATCTTCGTCTTGCAGGAGTAAAGGTTTTGTAACGTAATCGAGTTTGAACTTCTTGAGGAAGAGGATGCGGTGATATATATTTTCGAGGTTGACCCCTTTCTGAAAAAAGTCATCAACGCCCTCATGATAGGCTTGGGATTTCAGGTCATTATTCCTGAAAAAAGAGAGAATAATATAAGGTGTCTTTTGGTAAAATTTGAATAATTTAATTTTTTTATAAAAAGTCAATGCATTGATTCCAGGAAGTACCAATTCGGAAATAATGGCATCTATTTTTTGTTTTTCTTCATACACAGTACTCAACCTTGCATCGGGGTTATTATCGAATAAATTAAATTCATTGTTTGTCAACCAGAACATGGCCTCGAGGGAGTTTTTTTTAAATGTGGGATGGAATAACCTGCTGTTACCGAATAAACGGATCGTCTGAGGATCATTTCCGATATATAAAATATCCAGAGGTATTTCAGTAGTTACTTCCATCATTTTATCAATCTTCTCCTTTTCGAGAATACAGTTCTTTTGATTCCAGCCGGCGTTTGATCCGGGCAATCAGTTCTTTTGGGTTAAATGGTTTCAGGACATAGTCATCGGCCCCCATCTCAAAACACTTGATTTTATCCGCACTTTCTTCTTTTCCGGATAACATGATGACAGGGATTTCGTCGAAGAACCCGCTTTCGCGGATTCGGTGGATAAACTCAAATCCATTCAAAACCGGCATTTCCACATCACATATGATGACATCTGGCAAATTGCCAGACTGGAGAAAGAACATGGCATCCATCCCGTTACTTAAGGTCGTGACATCGAAGTCCTTCCTGAACGTGTTTTCAATAATGAACCGGATACTCTTTTCGTCGTCTATTGCGAGTATCTTTTTCTTCATAAGGCTTATTTTGTTAAGCAAATATATCCTTTTTTACATGACAAGATTGAAATAGATATTAACAAAAAAAAAAAGTTATTGACTATCTTAATTTTTTATTTATAGGTTGTATCCTGATGGGAATCCATTGTATTTACAAGCAGTTTCAGTTCATCCCTGAGTCTGGCAGCTTCCAGGAAATCCAGATTTTTAACCGATTCTTCTAAATTTTTCCGTGTTTTAACAATCAGTTTTTGCAATTTTTCTTTTGAAAGGTAAGGGATAACGGGGTCTGCGGCGATGTCGGTTGCCTCTTTTTCATAATAAATACCGGGTGTCTTTGTTTTTCCGTCGGAGACCCTTGTCTGGCCCATAATATCTGCTGTCGTTTTTATAATAGCGGTGGGGGTAATGTTATTTAAACTATTGTATGCTATTTGTTTTTCTCTTCGCCGGTTTGTCTCTGCCATCATCCGTTTCATCGATTCGGTTAGTTTATCTGCATACATAATGACCCTGCTGTTGATATTTCTGGCAGCTCGGCCTGCTGTCTGGGTGAGAGAGCGTTCCGATCGGAGGAACCCCTCTTTATCGGCATCGAGAATGGCAACCAGCGATACTTCCGGGAGGTCCAATCCTTCCCGTAACAGGTTGACTCCAATAAGGACATCGAAAATGCCAAGCCTCAACTCCCGTAAAATTTCAACCCGTTCGAGGGTATCCACATCGGAGTGTATATACCTGCAACGAATGTTAATTTTTGTAAAATAATCTGTCAATTCTTCTGCCATTCTTTTGGTAAGCGTTGTTACGAGTACCCGTTCTTTGCTTTGTATCCGCTGGTCAATTTCAGAGAGCAGGTCGTCAATCTGGTTTTGTCCCGGCCGAACCTCGACAAATGGATCGAGCAATCCGGTCGGTCGTATCACCTGCTCTACGACGACCCCTTCGCACTGTTGAAGCTCATAATCGGCCGGGGTGGCGCTCACATAAATAATCTGGTTGACCTGAACCTGAAATTCTTCAAATTTCAGGGGGCGGTTGTCCATAGCAGAGGGTAAGCGGAAACCGTAATCGACCAACGTTTGTTTGCGGGATCTGTCGCCGCCATACATAGCTTTGATCTGGGGCAGGGTTACATGGCTTTCGTCCATGACAAACAGATAGTCGTCGGGAAAATAGTCTAAAAGGCAGAACGGACGGGAACCCGGATCCCTTCCGTCAAAATATCTGGAATAGTTTTCAATTCCGGAACAATAGCCAAGTTCCCGCATCATTTCAATATCATAGTTGACCCGGTCTTCCAGTCGTTTGGCTTCAAACTCTTTTCCTGTTTCCCGAAAATAGGCCGTTTGTTTGAACAGATCGTCCTGTATTTCAACCAGGGCTTCCTTCATTTTATCCTGTGAGGTCACAAAGATGTTGGCCGGATAAAGGGTCAGAAAGTCAAGGGTTTCAATTCTTCTTCCGGAAAGTGGGTCAAACAATTCGATTGTTTCCACCTCGTCGGCAAAAAAAATGATCCTGAAAGCCTGATCAAGGTACGCCGGAAAAACATCGACAACATCTCCTTTCACCCTGAATTTTCCTCTAACAAACTCATTTTCGGTCCTGGAGTATAGGCCATTGACCAGGGAAAGCAGCAATTTGTTTCTGCTGATCCGTTCTCCGGTTTTAATTTTTACGACATTCTGGCTGAAATCATCGGGATTACCGATTCCATAGATGCAGGATACTGAAGCCACAACGATGATATCCCTTCTGCCCGACAAAAGGGATGAGGAAGCGCTCAACCGGAGTTTTTCAATTTCATCGTTGATGGATAGATCCTTTTCGATGTATGTGTTTGTGGTAGGGATATAGGCTTCCGGTTGGTAATAATCATAGTAGGAAACAAAAAACTCGACGGCATTTTCGGGGAAAAACTGTTTGAATTCTCCGTAGAGTTGAGCTGCCAGTGTTTTATTATGGCTCAGGACAAGGGTTGGCCTTTGGACTTGTTGAATGACGTTTGCAATGGTGAAAGTTTTTCCGGATCCGGTAACTCCAAGTAAAACCTGACCCGGGTCGCCACGTTGCAAACCCTCAACCAGTTGGCGGATGGCTTCAGGCTGGTCGCCGGTTGGTCTGAAATCGGAAGTAATTTTAAAGTTCAGGGAAAATGGTATTTACGGGTTTAATAAAAAGGTTGCGGTAACCGGGTAATGGTCTGAAAAATCCAATTTATACTTTTGATAATCCTCAGCATAAAAAAAATCGGAGTGAAGTATGTAGTCAATTCTAAAGGCAGGAAAACGACCGGCATAGGTACTCCCAAAGAATTCGTTGCTGCATGAGACATACGAGTCATTTAATTTCCGGGTCAGCTGATGGTATGTATAAGAAGCGGGCGTGTCGTTAAAATCTCCGGCCATTATGATGGGATAGGGAGAGGCGTTAAGATGTTTTTGCAGGGTATCTACCTCTTTTGCCCTGAAAATAAAAGCCTTTTTAAGTTTCCAGAACATTTTTTTTGTACCCTCTTCAATGGGGGGAATTTTTTCGGATGGATTGGTCAAATTGGAATAAAATGAATAATCGTCGTTTCCAAACCTTATCGACTCCAGATGAAGGTTGTAAATTCTCATCGTATCCTGTTCATAAACAACATCGGTAAAGATACCATAGAGGCTTCGGTCCGGAATCTTAAAAAAACCGGTGTCCAGGATCGGGAACCTGGAAAAAATGATAATGGCATCAATTTTCTTTTTATCCCAAAATTTACGGTAATTTCCGAAATAAAAGTATTTCATTCCGATGGATTGAGCGTAGTCCTGGATAATCTTCGAATAATCGGGGCCACTTAAATAAAATTCCTGAAGGCAAATTATATCAGCATTTTGGGAAATCAGGAAGGACGAAATGTCGCTGCGTGTTTCGGAAGGGTTTTCAGATTGCTGGTTTCCGGAGAAGAGGTTGACATTGTAACTCACTATTATTAAGGGTTTTCCCGGATGTCCCCTTTTCAAATTGAATTGTAATGGATAGAGGGATTGAAGGAAATTCCATCCTATCAGTATCACGATAAGGGAGATAAAGATATATCTTTTCCAAAAAACCAGCCAAAGGAGGACAAACAGTAAATTGGCTGCAAGGAAAATGGGATAGGCAAGGCCGAAAAATGCGAATTGCCATATTTTTACTGGGCTGACGTAGGCAGCGAAATAGGAAATAAGCAACGGGACGACGGCCAGAATATTTACCAAAAAAAGAATTTTCAAAACCAGTGGTTTCCCTTTTTTCATGAAGCGGGGCATTTGGTCAGCGTTTGTTTGAAGTATTAAACAGGAAGTTCTTTTCTTCTTTTGTCAGGCTGTCGTAGCCTCCTTTCGATATTTTTTCCAGAATTTCATCTACCCGTTTCTGGTTTTCTTTTTTCCTGATGTTGTATTGTTCATCGGTAAAGGGTCGTTGGAAGGGGTCAGTGCTTTGTTTGTAGCGACCTGCATTTCCTGAAAATTTGTTTTTAAAATTGTTAAAAAAGGATGCATTGTTTTGAAAGTTACCCCTGTTTTTTGAATTTTTTAAAATCAGTCCATACGACAGGCCAAGCAGTGCGCCTCCAATGTGTGCAAGGTGGCCTCCTGCATTACCGGAAGAGATCATGAAAAAGTCAAATACAAATAAAATAATAGTCAGATACAAAATTTTCACCCGTCCAAAAAACAGGAGTTGGATGGTATAATTTGGAGTATAAAATGAGATGGTTGTTACAATAGCCATTACAGAAGCAGAAGCGCCTAAGGCAAAGGAGTCATCAACAACCGGGAAAAAAACCGGGAAAATATTGAATGCCAGCACATAGACAAGTCCTCCTGAAATACCTCCCAGGAGATAAACCTGAAATAGTTGACCGGATGTGAGATATTCCATAAAAATTTTACCGAACCAATACAACCAGAGCATATTGAAAAGCAGATGCCAAATTTCAATATGAAGGAACATATAGGTAAACAATGTCCAGGGTTTCGAAGCAAGGGTGGTCAGAGATGCCGGAATGGCAAGTGAGTGAATGACCCAGCTGCCGGCAATGGCGCTGTCGGGCTGATTATACAGGAATAAAATTACTTTTATTATTTGGATCAGGACCCAGACAGCAACGTTTACAATGATTAGGAACGAAAGGGTTGACCCATTCGTAAAGAAACGTTTGAATTCGTTGACAGGGTTCGAAAACTGGTTGTTTTGATAATTCATCATGGTCAATAATAAGATGATTTCTTTTTCCAGTATAGTATCAGAAAGAATCCGAATATCATTCCGCCGAGGTGGGCAAAATGGGCCACATTATCGCTGGGGTTATTGGAGATTCCGGAGAAAAGTTCGATGCCTCCATAGAGCAGGACAATCCATTTGGCTTTAATGGGGAATAAAAAATAGATGTAAACCAACATGTTGGGGAACATCATCCCAAAAGCAAGAAGAATTCCGTAAACAGCCCCGGAGGCTCCGATGGTGGGAACATCCATATGAAGCCGGATCAATTGATTAGTATATTCCAGGGATTGGGCAGCAAAGCCTGATGAATTTTTTGCGGCAGACCATTCCTGGATAAAGCTTCTGACAGTGCCTTCCGCTTCGTAATAGTTCGGGTAATAATGGCGCACGAAAGCAATAAAGCCGTCAAGGGATGGGTCGGCTCCGTAAACATTGGCAGCGTTTTGAATGGAAGAAATGTCCCACCAGTTAACCAGTGTCTGAATTATCCCTGCACCGATACCGGTTATGAGGTAATAGGTCAAAAACCGTTTTGGCCCCCATACATTTTCCAACAGATATCCGAACATCCAAAGGGCAAACATATTCCAGAAAACATGCCAGAAATCGGCATGAAGGAACATATAGGTTACGAATTGATAGGGTTGGAACAGATCGGATTGGAAATAGTGCAGACCCAGAAGGCTGGCCAGGTCGATTCCAAATGCGGTGTTGAATGAAATGGTAGCAAGATAAAACAAACCATTGATAATCAATAAGTTTTTAACAACGGGAGGAAGAATACTAAAGCCAGCCGGGCTGTATTGTTGTTGTGACATAGGTAGAGGCGCGGTTTATAGTTTAAATTTTTGTTTTAATTCATCGAAGGAAAGGATAACCATGGTGGGCTTTCCATCGGGTGACATCTCGGGCGCTTTACAGGCAAAATGGTTTTCTATGATCGAAAGGAGTTCTTCCGGTTGTAATTTTTTGCCCCGTTTAATGGCCATTCTTTTTGCCATGGCACGGGCTAAAAATAATTTCTTGTTTGATTTATTATCCGGGTTTGCTGATTGTAAATCCTCAAATATGGACTCAATTAATCCTCCGATGTCTGAATCCCTGATATTTGGCGGGGTTGAACTGACGATGAGCGAATCCTTCCCAAATTCAGAGATGTCAAAACCAAGAACCAGGAAATGATCCTTCCATTCCTGAAATAATTGCAGATCGTTGGGCCTGAGGTGTATGGTTACCGGGATCAGCAATTGTTGTCCTGAAACTTCCCTGTGGTCCAGCTGTTCAATAAAACGCTCATAAAGAATACGTTCATGTGCAAATTGTTGGTCGATGACAATAACACCTGACGGTGAGTGGGTAATAATTAAAGAGTTGAGAAGTTGAAAATGTTTTTTTGTTTCGCCCCTCATTCCATCATCTGGCAAATCCAGGGATGGAATGATTTCGTGATTGGCAACGGGTCTATTTTCATTCCGATAAAAGTCATTCAAGGCTTGTATTGCGGGAGCGGAAGCGGGATGAAAAGAAAACTGATTCTGACTGTTCATTTTCTTTTCGAAAGGATTGTAATCGGGATTGATGGTGATGGTTGGTTGTCTCACAGGAGTGTTGTGTGGGAGGGGAGGGATGTTCAGGCTTTGTTCAACCTCGAAATCGATGGATGGTGACAGGTTGAATTTTCCGATGGATTGTTTTACTGCAGCAAATAAAATAGCGTATATGCTTTTAATCTCCAGGAAATTGATTTCTGTTTTGGTCGGGTGAATATTAACATCGATGGTTTGGGGATCGACCTCCATAAAAATAAAATAGGATGGGTAAGCATCTTTCGATATTAATTCCTGAAAAGCATTTTCGACAGCGTGATGAAGATAGGAGCTTCTCATATACCTGCCGTTGGTAAAAAAGTATTGTTCCCCTTTTGTTTTTTTTGCAAATTCAGGTTTACCAATGAAGCCTGAGAAGTTTACCAAATCCGTTTTTTGTTCAACAGGGATCAACCTTTGTCCATAAGAGGGGCCGTAGAGGTTTATGATGCGTTGTTTCAGGTTTGCTGCAGGAAGTTGAAAGAGTACTTTATCCTGGTTGTAAAAGGTAAAAGTGATGGTATGGTTAACAAGGGCGACGCGAAAAAACTCTTCAATGATGTTTTTTAGTTCTAATGTATTGGATTTTAAAAAATTACGACGAGCCGGAACATTAAAGAAGAGGTTTTTAACGCTGATTGAAGTCCCGTTTTGGCATGAAACAGGAGTTTGTCCTTTAAATATGGTACCTTCAATGATAATCCTGGTACCGATTTCATCTTCATGGCGTTTTGTATCCAATTCTACCTGTGCCACCGATGCGATGGAGGCCAGGGCTTCTCCCCGGAAGCCTAAAGTCCGGATGGATAGGAGGTCGTCGGCATTTTGAATTTTGGATGTTGCGTGCCGTTCAAAGCAAATCCGGGCATCTCTTTCCGACATGCCACATCCATTATCAATAACCTGGATCAGTGTTTTTCCCGCTTCTTTAATGATTACTTTGACTTCGGTAGCCCCGGAATCAATGGTATTTTCCAGGAGTTCTTTCAGGGCTGAGGCAGGCCTTTGAACAACTTCACCGGCAGCAATCTGGTTTGCAACGGCATCGGGCAACAAATGGATTATATCTGTCATCATTGCAAAAGTACGCCATTTTTTCAGATCGTTTTTACGGATCTGCAAAACACGGATAAAGGTAAAGGACTGGCAAATTTGTTTCCCTGTACAAAAAAAAGGTAATCCGGTTAAAACCTGGACTTATCCAGAACCGGAAATCTCAATTGAAGCAGGAAGAAAACCCCGTAAAAGAGCGCACTGAAGAACACTGTTCCAAGCAGGCCGTTCATAAAGAAGGATATGCCGTAGGTTGTATCCCTGAAAAAGGCGAGGCCTGCAACGTAAGATTCAATGAGACCGGCAGTTGTCTGGGGATAGAAAGGGCTTGCAAGCCATGCCGAAAAGTTGGTTATCAGGAAAAAGATAATTGCGGAGGAAAACGATGCAAGAAACACCGATCCGACATTTACTTTTTTCCGGATAAACATGCCGATGGCAACGGTTATTGCAAAGCTCAGGTAGACTGCCGGCATATTGGCATGAAGGCCCAGGATCAGATCGCTGAGGAGCATGGCTGCAATGGGAATGGCAAATGCATATTGTTTTTTATCAACATAAGTACCGGCAAAGAGAGCCATTGCCGCGATGGGTGTAAAGTTTGGCCAATGGGGCAGCAAACGCAACAGCGCTGCAGCAGCGATGATTGAGAAAATGACGATAAATCGGGGGTTGGGTGCCTTATATTTCATGGATATTTCGTTTAAGATCGACAAAAATAAGAAATCATTTCAACTTATGGTTATTTTCATAAAAAATTCTTCCGTATTTTTGACACTTCTCATCTCCTGTTAAAAAAAGCGGCAAATGAATATCAAAGTCACATTAATGATGGTTTTTACCATCTCATTTTTTATTACCGGATGTAGTATGAAAGAGCCTGTTGATATGATTGTTGTTCATGGAAATATCTATTCTGTGGATAGTTTAAACAGTAGGTATGATGGTATGATCATCGATGATGGAAAGATCGTTGCTCTTGGAATATCATCCCAACTTGAGAAACGTTTTAAAGCAACCCGGGTTCTGGATGCCAAAGGGATGACCATCATGCCGGGTTTTGTCGATGCCCATTGTCATTTTTTAGGATTCGCCCTGAATCAGCAATATATCGATCTAACCGGGGCCCGTTCAATGGATGAAATCCTTGACAGGTTGAGAAAAGCGACAGACACCCTTCCCGGTTTTTGGGTTACAGGTCGCGGATGGGACCAGAATCTCTGGGAGGTAAAGGAATTTCCGGACAGGTCGGAGCTTGACAAATTGTTTCCCGACCGGCCGGTCGTGCTGGTCCGCATCGACGGCCATTCAGCGCTATGTAACGCGAAGGCATTAACCCTTGCAGGTATCGGTGTGGTGAATAAATTTAAGCCCGGCGAAGTGGAAATAAAACGGGGTAAACTTACCGGTATTTTAAGTGAAAATGCCGTAGATTATATGCGGAACAGCGTCCCATTGCCCGACATCTCTGTTAAACAGATGCTGTTAAAGGAGGCGGAAATGCGTTGTTTTTCGGTTGGTCTTACCCTGGTTTCCGATGCAGGACTTGAATACACGGATGTCCGGTTGATGGATTCAATGCAGCAATCGGGATTCCTGAAGATGAGAATTTATGCCATGCTCAGTCCTACTTCAGAAAATCTGAATGGTTTTGTTTTTCAGGGTCCTTACAAAACGGACCGGCTCATGGTGCGATCTGTTAAATTGTATACCGATGGGAGTCTTGGGAGCCGCACGGCTTTATTGAAAGAACCCTATCAGGATGCTCCGGAGAAAAGGGGAATTTTAGTTACTTCGCCAGATTCCATAAGGGAGGTTTGTGCTTTGGCTTATAAAAATGGATATCAGGTAAATACACATGCCATTGGTGATTCAGCCGTCCGGTTGATCCTTGAAATTTATAGTTCATTTCTGAAAGGTAAGAACGATTTGCGGTGGAGGGTTGAGCATGCCCAGGTTGTTGATAAGGCTGATTTTCACCTTTTTTCAGATTATTCCATCATTCCTTCGGTACAGGCAACGCATGCCACATCGGATATGTACTGGGCCGGCGATCGGGTGGGGCAGGATCGGATCGGTGGGGCCTATGCATACAAAGAACTTTTAGACCAAAACGGGTGGTTACCGAACGGAACGGATTTTCCTATTGAAAAGATTTCACCGCTTTTGACATTCTATGCAGCGGTGGCAAGGAAAGATTTAAATGGTTATCCCGAAACCGGGTTTCAGATGGAAAATGCACTCAGTAGGGATGAAGCTTTGCGTTCTATTACAATATGGGCCGCAAAGGCTGGTTTTATGGAAGATCAGTGCGGGAGCCTGGAAGTCGGAAAGAATGGTGATTTTGTTATCCTTGAGAAAGATATTATGACGGCGCCCATCACGGATATCCCCAATATAAAAGTGTTACAAACCTACGTTCAGGGAGAGCGGGTATATTAAAAAAGCTGCCCGGCGAACCGGGCAACTTTTTTACATCTATTTTGAGGTATTTTTTACAAGAAATTTCCCAAAAGAGATGCCCGCCTGATCATAACAGGCCTGTAGCCGTTGCCCGACGGCAAAATCAAAGGTCATGCCGTTATAAGAGGCCTGCATCTTTTTATAAACATTCTTCATCTCTACGGATGCGATGATTTTTGAGGGATCTGAAGATTCAGCAACATCGATTATCAGGTTGATATGAGCATCTTTTTTAGATACGCCAACGTTATAACCAGCATCAATAAAGATTGTTTTAACGATAATGGTGTATTTGGCCTCCGAATTATTTTCAGAAACAACCATCCCTGATTTTTCAAGTTTATCATTCAATGCTTTGAGAAATGAGGGTTGAAATAACAACGTACGGTCATCAACCCAGGCTTTTGCCCAACGGTCGCCATCACCGGGTTTTTTTGAGTTCAGGTCCGAAATTTTATTGGCAACGTATTCCTCTTCACTGATCCCTTTGTTCGTGGCGAAAGGGCTGGCTGCGTCGCCAATTGTAATTTTTGAATAGTCGAATTGGATGTTGACGGACTTTTGTCCGGCTAAAGGTTCAAGGGATCCTGAAGATAGTTTCTGGGCAAAAAGAGTATGTGAAAATACCATGAAAAAGCTTAATAGTATTAAGTTTATTGATTTTTTCATAAGGAAAAATTTTAGGATTAATTACTTATAATTATTATTTAGACAAAATTAAAATAATTTTCTTTATGAATTGAAAAAAAAGAAAAAAATTAACTATTTTTTCGGTTGTCAATAAATTTCAGGGGTTTGCGGCTGGTTTCAGGTAGCATCATTTGCGAAATTTCTTCAGCATGATGAAATGAGACCATGGGGGCAACACGTAATTTGGCACGAAAGTGGTCTTTGATATCCTTTTCTTTTGATTCGATTGGGACTTTACTTCCGACGTGGATCAGGATTTCGTCTGTTCCTATTTGATTTGTAAAAACTTCTACAATATAATTGTTGATGAAATCTATATTGTCGAGGATGTCGTAAAGCGCGGGAGGAAACAGTGTGGTCCCTTTATATTTGATCATCTGGTTTTTCCGGCCAACGACCGGGCCAATCCGGATTGTATTCCTGCCACAATTGCAGGGTTCTGAGTAATGGAGGCAAACATCCCCTGTTTTAAACCGGAGCAAAGGCATTCCTTCGACCCCAAGTGTGGTAATAGTTACCTCGCCAAGTCCACCTTCACTGACCGGATTATCATTATCATCCAGAAATTCAACAATAATCAGTTCCGGATGGTGATGCCCTCCTTGTCCTTCATGGCATTCTGTGAAACTTGTCCCCATTTCGGTTGAGGCGTAGGTTGAATACAACTGCAAAGGCCATTTTTCCTTAATTTTCCTTCCTAATGTATTGAAAGAAAGATCCATATTACGCAGCGGTTCACCGATACAAACTGCTTTTTCTATACTTGAAGAGCGATAGTCGATGCCATGCATTTCTGCATATTCAATGATTTTCAGGATGAAAGATGGAACTGCAACAATGGCGTTGGGTTTGATCCGGTGAATGGTGTCCCATTGAAGTTCGGGGATTCCGTTACCAACGCGTACGATACCTGCGCCGAGCATCCTGATACCGAGAAAGTATGCCAGTCCTGCCATGAAACGGCGGTCGATGGTGGTCATCAGCTGATAGGTGTCGTTTTGTTTTCCACCGGCACAGGTAAAAGAGATGGCTTCATTATATGCCAGCCGGTCCAGGTCTTTGTTGGTCATTGCAATGGTAACCGGTTCGCCCAGTGTACCGGAAGTGGTTATATAATCGATAATTTTATTTTTCGGGACACATAAAAAGTCATCGTTTTGTTCCTGGATATCTTTTTTGGTTGTAACGGGAATATTGACCAGGTCATCGATTGTCTTTATTTTGGAAATATTGATGCCACGGGTTCGAAAAAAGTTCCGGTAAAAGGGTGATTTTGCTTTTAAATAGGCCAGGGCCTGATGAAGTTTGGCGTTTTGAAAGGTTTTTATATCTGGGATTGAAGCGCTTTCAATAGCAGGTTGAAATGTTTGATGGGTCATTCGGTTTGGAGGGTTAAGAAACGGGACATCAGAATTTAAAGCCTAACAACAAGCGGAATGTATCGGCATTGATGGATTGTTTGGTACGGTCAGTATTGAGGTTATTATAAGAAATTTGACCAAAGTTATATTGAAAGGAGAGCACCATAACCCGGTACCGGAGGCTCATGCTGATTTCATTGCGAAAAAAGTCGATTCCGTAGTTGGAGTATTGACTGGGGTCAAAGTCATCCCATTCACCGTAATATATTCCGAGGTTGGCATTGACTTTATAGGATATATCGATCATGAGTCTGTCAACGGGGTTGATGGTAAACACCGGGCCGATTTTTTGGCCAATATTATAGTAAAAATGTTTCCACCGGTCTGATTCACCGACTGAACTGGTTGAGTTGAACCATCCATTCAGGAATGTAACATCGATCCCGGCCCTGAGGTGGTTATTGGCAAAGGAAGGCCCGATATAAATCAGGTAACCCAAATCGATGGCAGCCCCGATTTTGGCAGGTTGGTAGGTTAGGTATTGTGTCGTTTTTAAGGTGGAAGTCACCGGGGCAGTTTGTAGTTGTGCATAGAGGCCAACCGGAAAAACAGGCCCTAATTTGAGATAAAATCCACTTCGGATATAGTTGCTTTTTTTTGCATTGTCGTCCTGGGCTGTGGTAGTGAATGGCCCTGCGAATATCATTGATAAGACAATAAGGATTATTTTTTTCATGGCTTAAGGTTTTAAGAGTTATTACACGGTCAAATTTAGAAAAAACCTTTTAATAAAAACCAAAAATTGAAAATGAATACCAATTATCGATAACCATAGCGGTTCATGTGAACCTTCATCCGCTCAGCGATCAACATTTTTTCTTCGGCAGTGAGGGAAAAACCGTTTTTCTTAAAAACCTTATTTTTATTGAAAAAATCGACTACTTTTCTTTCAAATTCGGGTAGAAATGGGAGCCCCAGGGTATTGTACAGGGTTTTCAGCGTTCCTGTTGGATTTTGCTCCAGTTCATCAAACCGGATCTCAGCGCTTGTGCCTGTCGGAAGGGCCTGCAGCTCGTGGTTTATTGTCACAAGCAGTTGGTCGAGGACGGTCAGTGTCTCATCAATGGAAGGTCGATGCGTATTTTTATTTAAGCAATTTTGTTGTTGAAGGAGATCCCACATATGGATTGTTGAAGGGATCACTTCGAATGGATGACGGTGGATATGGATAAACCGGGCTTTTGGAAATAGTGCATAAAGCAGCGGGATGCGAAGGGAGTTGAAGGGATTTTTTGATACGATTCTTTTTCCCTCTTTGAAGGATAATTTCTTATAGAAATACCGGATTTGGTTTTGCCACTCCGGGAGTTTATCCTCAGCGGGGATGAAGTTCTGTGAATGGAGCAAAAAGTATTTTTTTGTTTTTGGGAATATCAGATCTTCCAGGGGTGATTTGCCGGTTATCCGAAAGATGGCATACTCATCTTCCTGTGGTTCATCGGGGCCAAGTTTTACCATATCCATCGGGCGGTGTTTATCAACAAGGAGATGGAAAATGGGTTTATAATAGGGATAGGATACCAGGAAACTGTCGGGAACTGCGACCTGAAACAGGGTGGGGGCTTTCAGGTTTGGGTCGAGGTTCATCAGTTGATGAAGGAGCGTTGAGCCGGTCCTCCAGTGTCCGATAATAAAAACCGGGTCGTCGGGGAGCGGTATTTCAGATATTTTTTTTGAGAATCGTTTTTTTTCAATGATTGCGAACAGGGATGACCAGCAAGCGCTTTGAAAAAGGAAAAGGATTCGGAAGATTGTTTTTGGTGTCAGGGAGGGTTTATTTCTATGAAGGAGCTGTAGCAGCCGATCGAGTTTCATGCCGGCAGTAAGATAGGAATCTTTCAATTGGGTTACAGGTTAAGCGTTCTTGACTGACTGGTTATCGGTTATGAATTGAGCGATGGATTGAATGGAACGGACCACTTCGCGGGCAATATGTTGATCTGCAATCCGGATCCCATAGCATCTCTGGATGGCCATAATAATTTCAATAGCATCTACAGAGTCAAGGGTGAGGGCATTATTGCCTCCGAAGAGTGGTTTTTCATCATCAATCTTTGAAATTTCTACATCGGTAATGGCTAAAGTGTCCAGGATCAATTTTTTGATTTCCAGTTTAAGTTCGTCGGAAGGGAGTGGCATTTGTTCTGCTTTTTGTTTTTATTTAAACTGCTTATCCACAATAAGCAAGTTAGTTTATAATATCTTTATAAGTCACA
>DYSO01000078.1 GCA_020718225.1 Draconibacterium orientale
GCATCAAACATTCGGAATACCGCACTTTCGAAAGATGGCGCTTCACAAGGTGAAACACCGCTGGATGAAAGCAAACTGATGACGGCTGACAAGGTGGCCAGGCACATTGTTTCAGCGATCGAAAACCGGAAAGACCGGATAGTCCTGACAACCCAGGGAAAAATTACAGTATTGTTAAATAAATTTTTCCCGAAATTCATGGATAAAATGGTTTATAATCACATGGCCAAAGAGCCAAATTCCCCGTTTAAATAAAAAATAAATCCTTTATTTTGCTTTGTCGTTGTTTCTTGGGTGAAACTGAATGATGGCGCTGCGAAGATAATCCCGGTCAAGATGGGTGTATATTTCGGTTGTGGTTATTGACTCATGGCCCAGCATCTCCTGAACAGCCCGAAGATCAGCGCCCCCTTCGACCAGATGTGTGGCAAAGGAATGACGGAAGGTATGGGGACTGATGCTCTTTTTTATCCCTGCTTTCATGGCAAGGTGTTTGACAATGGTGAATATCATTACACGGGTCAGGGCTGAGCCACGCCGGTTTAAAAATAAAAAATCCTCCTGACCCTTTTTTATGGGAATACCTGAACGGATGTCGGAAAGATAATGGTTAATTTCCATTTGTGCCACGCTCCCGATGGGAACCAGCCGCTCTTTATCCCCTTTGCCGGTAACTTTGATAAAACCTGAATGAAAAAACAGATTGGAGATTTTCAAATGGGTCAGTTCCGAAACACGCAGACCGCACCCATACAGTATTTCAAGGATCGCTTTGTTGCGCTTCCCTTCAGCGCTGCTCAGGTCGATGTTGCTGATCAACAGGTCAATTTCACCAATACTCAGCGTTACCGGTAATTTCCGCCCGATTTTCGGGGATTCGAGCATGCCGGTAGGTTCCGACTGAACGATATTTTCCAACAACAGATAACGATAAAAGGCTTTTAATCCCGAAATGACCCTGGCCTGTGTGCGCGAAGTCATCCCCAGTTCGGTAATCCATTTCAAAAACTCCTGAAGATGATGGAGCTCCACCTTCCCTGGCGGAATAACCAAACCATGCATATCGAAAAATTGGGTTATCTTTGTAACGTCATGTAAGTAAGCTTCTATCGTATTCTTCGATAAAGAGCGTTCCAGGAGAAGATGGGACTTAAAACCGTTAAAATAGGGTTGCCAGGGATGCAAAGTCTGATTTTAAATAGAATACGATTTTTTTAAACAGGTAATAAAAGTATGAAAATATTTTTGTTTTTTCGATGAATTGGTTTAATTTTGCAGTCCCAAAAAATAAGGAAGTCATACAATGGCAAAAAAGAGTAAAGATCAACGGATTCAGGTGATCCTGGAATGCACTGAACAAAAAACAAGTGGTATCCCTGGTATTTCAAGATATATTACAACAAAAAACAAAAAAAATACCCCTGAAAGGATTGAGCTGAAAAAATACAATTCATTTCTGAAGAAAGTCACGGTACATAAAGAAATTAAATAATCCTCGTTATGGCAAAAAAAGTAGTCGCTTCGTTTAAAGCCTCCTCGGGTAAAGATTTTACCAAGGTTATTCGCATGGTTAAATCACCAAAGTCCGGAGCCTTTGTATTTAAAGAAAGCATCGTACCCAACGATATGATCAAAGACTTTCTGGCAACCAAAGAGAATTGATTAAATAACCGGTTTCATGAAAAAGCTTTTTTCCGCGGAAAAAAGCTTTTTTTATATTTATATAGTTTCATTATGGGACTTTTTAATATTTTTTCGAGAGATAAAAAAGAACGTCTTGACCAGGGGTTGCAGAAAACAAAATCCACCATTTTTTCGCGAATCTCAAAGGCCATCATCGGTAAATCAACGGTTGACGACGAAGTACTTGACAATCTTGAAGAAATACTGGTAACCTCAGATGTAGGCGTGGAAACAACCCTTCGGATCATAGACCGGATCCAGATGCGGGTGTCAAAAGATAAGTATTTAGGTACAAGTGAATTAAATGTCCTTTTAAAAGAAGAGATCGCCGCGCTGCTCCAGGAGAATAACGTCCGGGACCTGACCGAATTTTATATCCCGGAAACCATAAAACCATATGTGATAATGGTTGTCGGCGTTAATGGGGTGGGGAAAACAACAACCATCGGAAAACTGGCATATCAGCTCAAACGATCAGGAAAAACAGTCTTGTTAGGCGCCGCTGATACTTTTAGGGCGGCCGCTGTTGATCAACTTACAATCTGGGCCGATAGGGTAGGGGTCCCGCTGATAACCCAGGGGATGGGGGCCGATCCGGCATCGGTAGCCTTCGATACCGTAAAATCGGCCATTGCCAAGGAAACGGACGTGGTTATCATTGATACCGCCGGAAGGCTTCACAACAAAATTAGCCTGATGAATGAACTTTCTAAAATCAGGAAAGTGGTTCAAAAACTAATTCCCGATGCCCCCCACGAAGTCCTGCTGATCCTCGATGCCTCCACCGGTCAGAATGCATTTGAACAAGCCAAACAATTTACGGCAGCAACCGAAGTGAATGCCATCGCCCTGACCAAACTCGACGGTACCGCGAAAGGCGGCGTAGTCATCGGAATTTCAGATCAGTTTAAAATCCCCGTAAAATATATCGGCGTCGGCGAAGGAATGGAGGACCTTCAGGTATTTAACCGCTTCGAATTTGTCGACAGCCTCTTTAACTGACCTGATCCCCTTGGAAACAAACCCCAAACCCCATAAAATCGGATTGGTATCGTTGGGTTGTGCCAAAAATTTAGTCGATTCCGAAAAGTTGATGCGTCAACTGGAAGCCAACCATTTTAAACTCGTTTTCGATCCCTCCGACATCCGGCAAATGGATACGGCCATCGTCAACACCTGAGGCTTCATCAACGACGCCAAACAAGAATCCATCGACACCATCTTCCAGTTCGTACAGGCTAAAAAAAATAACCAAATCCGGCGCCTTTACGTCATGGGATGTTTGTCGGAACGTTACAAAGATCAGTTAAAGACAGATATTCCCGAAGTAGATGCTTTTTTCGGGGTTAACGACCTTGAAAAAATAATCCGTCACATCGGAGGAAATTGGTTTCACGACCTGGAGAACGAACGAAAATTATCAACCCCGCCCCATTATGCCTACCTGAAGATAGCTGAAGGTTGCGACCGTAAATGCGCTTTTTGCGCCATCCCGCTTATCCGTGGTAAACATGTCAGCCGACCTTTTCATGAGGTGGTCAAAGAAGCCGAAATTTTAGCAAACACCGGCGTTAAAGAGATCAATATCATTTCGCAGGATACCACCTACTACGGACTTGATCTCTATAAAAAACGCCGCCTTCCCGAACTTTTATCAACAATCGCACAGATAAAAGAATTTGAATGGATCAGACTTCACTATACCTATCCCGATGGGTTCCCTACAGAATTACTTCAGGTTATCAATAATTATCCCAATATTTGTAAATACATCGATATTCCCCTTCAACACATCAACGACCGTATCCTGAAATCGATGCACCGCGGGGTTAATTCCGGCCAAACACGCGAAATCCTTGACAACATCAGGAAAACCATCCCTGATGTTGCCATTCGGACAACCTTCATTGTCGGGTTTCCGGGCGAGACAGAAAAAGCCTTCAGGGAGTTAAAACAATTTGTAGAAGAATCACAATTCGACCGACTGGGTCTCTTTACCTATTCCCACGAAGAAGGAACATCCGCTTTTAAACTCAGAAACACGGTACCGGAAAAGATCAAAGCTGAACGAGCTGAAGAATTGATGACCATCCAGGAGGCGATCTCCCGAAAATTGAATGCAAAAAAATTGGGCGCCATCCTGAAAGTTATCGTTGACAGAAAAGAAGGTGAATATTATATTGCACGTACAGCGGCCGATTCTCCTGATGTTGATAACGAAGTACTTATCCGGAAAAATGGCCGGAAGATCAATCCGGGATCATTTTACCAGGTCCGGGTTACCGGTATCGACAGCTTTGATTTATACGCAGAATTACAATAACTTTGCATCCCAAAAAAAGCCATGAGACAAATTGCACTTTTAGTATTTTTTCTTTTTTTCATTCTTCAGAATACGCTGGATGCACAGGAACCTGCTGAGGCCAAGATAGCATCTGACACAACAAACCGTACCGATACCAGGGGCAATAAAATTGGATACTGGGAAGAAAAACAGGGTGAAATTACCCTTTATGGGACTTATGATTTAAACAAGAAGACTGGAAACTGGGTCAGTTATTATCCCAACAAAATGATCGCCGGAATTGCTCATTTCAAAGATGGGGTAAAAGATGGCATATCCGTCCAATTTGACCGGCGTGGGAAAATCCTTGAAATCTCAAATTACAAAGGCGGGAAATTACACGGCCAAACCCTGGGTTATACCCAGACAGGAGATCTACCGGCTTCGGAAATCTTCTTTGCCAATGGAAAAAAAGATGGGATTTACCGGATTTCATATGATAATGGAAAAATTCAGGAAGAGTCTTTTTATAAAAATGATAAAAAAAATGGAACTTGCAAGTGGTACAATAAAAGTGGCCATTTGGTTGCTGAATACAATTATAAAGAGGGAAATTTCGATGGAACCCAAAAAACATATTACGATACCGACACACTTCAGTCTATAAAAAGCTATTCCAACAACCAGCTATCCGGAATATATAAAGATTTCTATAGTGACGGAAAAGTCAGGGAATCAGGTAATTACATTAATGGAAACAAAGATGGGGTGTGGAACGAATACGATGAATCGGGAAAACTGGCGAAAACTACCAAATATAAAGCTGGAAAAACCAAATAAACTATAAACTCCGGCATATTTCCCTGAAAAATTTTGGCCAGGACAGCTTTCCTGCCTTTTTCCCGAAACGTACGATTACGATATTTTTTGCTGGACAACCATAAATGTACTGGCCGAGAATTCCTTTTGCAAAAAAATCGCCCTCTTCGGTGACCCTCCAGTGATAGGCATATGGGAACCCCCCGGAATCACGGGAATCGGTTTGGATGGTTAAAGATTCTGAAACCCAAGATAGAGGGATGATGGTATCGTTACCTTTCATGCCACGGTCAAGAAAAAGCTGTCCGAACTTTGCAAAATCAACTGCCCTGGCGTTAATACAACAAAATGCCTTGATCTGTTTATCTGACCGGCTGTCGATACTCCATGAGGCAGGATACTCAGCCCCTGCCGGCTGCCAGATTTTTTCTTCCAGATATGCTGACAGCGGTTTCCCTGTGGCCCTTTCCAAAGCCATGGCCAACAATTGTGTGTTGGCGCTCTGGTAATTATAAAACCGGTCAGCGCTATCCTTTATTTTCAGCGAAAGGGTATATTTTTTTAAATTAAGCCCGTAATAAAATTTTGCCATTCCGCTGAAAGGGTTTCCATATTCTTCCACAAACCCGATCCCGGAACGCATCTCCAGCAAATGTTTTAAAGTAACCTGCCGGAACCGCACATCTTTAAGCTCTGGGATGAAATCTGTTACCGGCTGGTCTACCGACCTGATTTTTCCCTCACCGATGGCAATTCCTACCAGGGCCGAAACAACCGATTTTGCTACCGAAAAGGAGGGTAGCATGGAGGATCTGTTATAACCATCAAAGTATTTCTCATAAATGATGGTATCGTTCCTCAGAATAATAAAAGCAACCGTGTGGTTTTTTTCCAGGAACACATCAAAATCTGCTATTTTTTCCCCTTCCGGATCAAAAACAACCGGTACAACAGAAATAACAGAACCTATCAAAGAAATTGAACCGGAAGAGGGTTGAATGGCATTGGCGGGAAATTTCCGGCAATCGTCAATATCTGCAAAATTCCACCATACATAACGGGCCACATGACAGGAGGAACCGGATATCAGGGTCGCCATGAGCAAAAAAACTACCCGAAGCGTAACCCGTTGTATCTTCATTTCTATTGATTTAAGATAATAACAGGAGGGCAAAAGTAATAAAACGAAGAGGAGCAACCGATTTATTTTTATCTTTGTAACGCATAGCCATGAAACATCGTTTTTTTATATCGGATTTGAAGATATTAGCGATTCTCCTGCTTTTTCCGGTTTCCTTTACCGGTTTTGGCCAATTTTCCCCGCCGGCCGGACAACCCGGATCAGCTGCCATTCACAGAGACAGTTCAATCCTCATTGCCTGGGCGGCTACATGCACTGTTATCAGGGGTTATATAAACATTTCGGATACCTTCTTTACCTACAATGGTTCCAACAAAGCATCCTATGGAAATCCCCAGAATGGCGCCGGTCAGGCCAACGACTGGGTGGTGAGCCTTGGCGATGGGGGAGAAGCCATTCTTACCTTTTCCCCGCCCGTTGTTGACGGTACAGGTTATGACTTTGCCGTATTCGAAAATGCTTTCAGCAGCGGTTTCCTTGAACTTGCTTTTGTAGAAGCCAGTTCTGATGGCCAGCGTTTTGTGCGCTTTCCATCTAATTCACTTTCAGAAACATCCGTTCAGGTCGGTACCTTTGATACCATCGATACAAAAAAAATTCATAACCTGGCAGGAAAATATCAAGCCATGTTCGGTACACCGTTCGATCTTCAGGATCTCTCCGATAGCGCAGGTATTGATATTAATCACATTACACATATCCGGATTATCGATGTGGTGGGATCCGTTCAACCACCCTACGCTTCTATTGATGCTTCGGGCAATATTATCAATGATCCATGGCCTACACCTTTTGATACCGGTGGGTTCGACCTTGATGCCATTGGTGTTTTACACAATGCTTCACAGGGGACCGACAATAAGGACAAGGTCATTCATACCCAGATTTTTCCAAATCCCGTTAAAGAAAAAGTAACATTCATCTCCAATACAGCAACAAGCTGCCTGGTGATGATTACCGATATAAATGGTTGCCTGGTTTACCAGGGAAAATGGATCGGACAAACCACCCTCGACATCTCATCTTTTCCCTCAGGAATTTATCTTTCCCGTTTTTTATATCAAAATGGGACAACCTTTATCCGAAAAATTGTCAAACTCTAACTTCCTTAAAACCATCTCTCTTGTTGGTTTTCTTGTAAACTTTTTGTTTACAACCACGGCCCAGAATTTCAGGGATACGCTGCGGTTGCCACTGTTTGAAGTTAAATCAGCAGGCATCAGCGATGTCCGGGGTTTTAAAAAGAGTACGCTGGATTCCGTCATGCTCATTCATCACCTGGACGCGGACCTGTCAAAAATCCTTTCAGAAAACTCTACCATTTTTATTAAATCGTATGGTAACGGAACCCTTGCAACCCCTTCATTCCGGGGGACAACAGCACAACATACACAAGTTGAATGGAATGGGATTAACCTTAACTCCCCAATGCTCGGGCAGATGGATTTTTCTCAGATTCCTGTATCCCAATTCGATGAAATTGAAATATTATATGGAGCTGCGGGAATATCTAAAACCAGCGGCGCTTTTGGCGGAGTGATCAACCTGGCGACAAATCCCGACTGGAACCAACGGTTAAAAGTTACGCTGGCCCAGACCATCGGGAGCTTCGATACCTATTTTACAAACCTTAACATGATCGCGGGATCCCAGTCTTTTCAGTCACATACCAAAGCTTATTATTCTTCATCCTTAAGCAATTTTCCCTATTATAACGATTATCTGGGAGCAGAGGTCCGACAACAAAATTCAAGCTATTCTTTAGCCGGTATTTCCGAAGAATTGTTTTGGAAAATTAAAGATAAACATCTCCTTTCGGGCAGGGTGTGGTACAATTATAACGACAGAAACCTTCCCCCGACAGCATCGCAATACGATCAAAATCATATTGAAAAACAAAAAGATAAAACACTCAGGAGTATCCTGGAATATAAATATGTAGAACGGAATTTCAATGCCGTGGTCACAACCAGCCTTGTTGACCAATACATGAACTACCAGTCAGACAGCACCTGGAATAGCACGCATCAATATTATTCATGGATTAACAGGGCCCGGTTTTCATATCATGGAGTTCGCAACCTTACCATCAAACCAGGCCTTGATTTTACACGAGACTGGGTTCATTCCGATTCCTATGATGGCATTAAAACCCGCAATACCACCGCTATTTATGCTGACATCCGGTATAATTTCAAAGATATTGTTACAACAACCCTCATCCTTCGTGAAGAGTTGGTCGATAATGACTTTTTACCCCTCATCCCGGCGTTAGGACTGGAATTTACCCCAATCAGAAACATCGATTGGAAAATCTCTTTCAATCTTGCACGCAACCATCGTTACCCAACCTTGAACGATCAATATTGGATATTAGCCGGAAATCCCGATCTGAAAACTGAAACCAACTATTCGACGGAAATTGGGACTGGTTTCAGGAGGTTGTCCCCCAATCAGAAATTTTTCATTGATGCCAATGTTTCCGGATACTATTCCTGGATTTACGATATGATTACCTGGCTTCCTGTAGAAGGCAGCAACCTCTGGAAACCTGAAAATATTGATGAAGTACTTGCGCGGGGCTTTGAAGTTGAATTAACCCTGAAGGGCGATGTCTCTGATTTTCTACTTTCCCTTACAAATAATTATTCGTTTTGCAGGTCCACCTATGCTCAAGCTAACTTTGAAAACGATAATAAAATTGGTAAACAATTGATTTATATACCTGTACATAATTTAAACACCACATTTTCGGTGGAGCGCTGGAAGTTTTTCCTGAATTACAACTTCTGCTTTATCAGCGACCGATATACCGGTAAGGACAACCTTTCTTTGATGCCTGCATACAGCTTATCGAACTTTCTTTTTGGGAAAAACTTCACCTTACAGAATTTTATCCTATCTTTACAATTTGAAATCGACAACATATTCAACCTTGATTATCAATCTGTCGCAAACCGCCCCATGCCTGGATTGAATTGGGCGTTAACCCTCAGGTTCTCCTTTGCCAGCCCTTTAAAAAGATGAGAAACCCATTCCTGTCATTATTTTTCCTCTTGTTTCTGGCGCTATCGCTGATCTCCTGTAGCAAACTTTCTTTACGCGAAAAATCGCCTGGAAATGATCCCGATGATACCTCATCGAAACCTTTGTCCTACCAGCATGGAATATTTGTAGTCAACGAAGGCAACTATACCTGGGGAAATGCTTCCATCTCTTTCATCGACAGCCTGGGAAATTCTCCGATTCAAAACATTTTTCAAACAGAAAATGGACGAAACCTGGGCGATGTTGCCCAATCCATAAATATTTTTGACAGCCTTGGATATATTGTTGTCAACAATTCAAACAGGATAGAAATTGTAGATATAAAAACATTCAAATCTGTAAAAACCATCACGGGGTTTTTTATGCCCCGTTATATTGAATTTATTGATTCGTCAAAAGCCTATGTCACGAATATACAACGGGGAATATCCATTCTTGACCTTTCATCCGGCAAAATTTCCGGCATCATACCTGTCAATGGATGGACTGAAAACCTGGTCTGCCTCGGTTCCCATATTTATGTTTCGCTAATCGGGGAATTCAAAGAGCCAAGCTCTGGAAGAAAACCACAAATCATCGTGATCGATACCCAAACCGATAAAATAATCGACACCATTCCTACGGGAAAGGAACCCATCGGGATGGTTTTAGATAAACATCAGAAAATTTGGGTGTTGTGTTCGGGAGGCTACGATAATTTCGAGATACCCACCCTGATGAGAATCGATCCACATCTCCGGAAAACCGAAGTGGTATTCAAATTTCCAACGGGCCAGTCAAAACCTTCCCGGTTGTCGATAAACCCATCAGGAGATACGCTCTGCTTTCTCAATGGGGGCGTTTTCCGGATGTCGACAGATTCACCGGGAATCCCAGTTCATCCGGTTGTAAACGCGGATGGCCGGTTTTTTTATGGGTTTGCGGTCCATCCCCGCACCGGTGACCTGTTTATTGGTGATGCCATTGACTATGTTCAAAATGGCGTGGTTTATCAATACAGTCCTCACGGACAATTAATCAAACAGTTTGTTGTCGGACGAATCCCCGGAGCCTTTTGTTTTGCACCTGGCAGCAACCGATAAAAATCCAAAATTGGCACCTGCCGGATAAAGATCAATCAACCGGGTGGTTTTTTAGCCAGATGGTTTTAATAATTGTGCAAAATTCACTTAAAATCATGGCTGTTGCCCCCCAGATGACATTGCCATCAATAAAATAGGCAGGGACTTTCAAAGGAATACCATGCCGAAGTGTTATTTTTTTCTTTTGGATATTGGATTTGTCCAACAAATCGGAAATCCGGATTTCAAGAATGGCGGCAACTTCCTTGCAATTTGCAGTAAAATGCGGCCGGAAAGGCATATAGCCAACCACCGGAGTCACAAGAAAGTTACTGGGAGGAATATATAATTCTGTCAGCAGGCCAAGTACCTGTACCTGGGTAATATCGATGCCAATCTCTTCTTTGGCTTCACGCAAAGCAGTAAAAACCAGACTTTGGTCATCATCTTCGTATTTACCGCCAGGAAAACCGATCTGCCCCGAATGAATCCCATTATAATCTGCCCGACGGATCAGTACCAGATATATATCCAAATCACGGGGATATAGAAAAATCAGGACACTGCTTTGAATCGCGTTTTCCGTTGGCATATATTTCATCAGGGCCTGTATTCTCGACATCGATGCCATTTTTAACTGAGCGCTCCGTCCGGGTAAGGCCATTTTTAATCTTTCTTCCAGGGCGGTAATAAACGATAAGAAAACCATCATGAAAAATGAATTATCGAACCAAAGGTAAAGTTTTGAATGATGTTTTGTTTATTTTTGAAGATGAATTCATATCCATATGGTCAAAGAAAAAGAGGATCCGTCCATTCTGGGCAAAGATGATATTGGTGTTTTGAAGGAACTGATATTGTTCAATGATGATGTCAATTCCTTCGATTTTGTAATCGGATGCCTGATTGAAATCTGCCACCACAACCAGGAACAAGCTGAACAATGCACCCTCATTGCCCATTTCAAAGGTAAATGTGCCGTTAAAACGGGTGATTTTTTCGAATTGAAACCGCTTCTCGATGAAATGCAATTAAGAGGGTTAACCGTTTCCATTGAGTAATAAACAGTTTACACACATTTTATTAACAACGCTCTGTTTCCTTTTTTTTCAGGGCTGATTATCAGGTTGATGGAATTGGTATGGAATGAACAAAATGTTAATAAACCATGTGTGAAAAATGTTCATATCTGATGGTGAAATTATTTGCTTTTGCTATCCATTACAAATTATATTTGTCAACTCAAGCGAGCGATAAAAGGTCCGCACGTGAAACGGGCAGGTGAAAGCAGCAACCGCAAGGGTGCAGCACTCCCGGCCAATCGATAAAAAGCAGAATCCGCAAGATTCGCGCAGATTCACGGTAAGTTTCACAACGCAGGGTTCAGCGACGAAGCATCCTGAAAAGGTTGTTGGGTCAATGAACGGGAAAGAAAGGGAAGGGGCAACCCCGAACAGGAAAACCAGCCACAATAACCGTAACTTGAACGCTCCGGGCAGCCACGGTTGCCAGGAAACCGGGATGGGAACCACTTCGGCCAGAGGCGGTTCCCATCGGTGTTTTCAGGGACCATCAGCCTACAAAATGAAAGGAAGAAGCGCTTTGCGTTCCGGTGGATATTCAGGGAAACTTTGTTTATACCATTGATGGTGGTGCAATGCACGGGGCATCAGGTTTACCAGGGTCCAAACAGCAAATGCCAAAGCAGGCAAACTCCAAACCAAGATAGCAAATCCAAACCATTCTAATATCTCGCCAAAATGGTTTGGACAAGATACAAAGCTGAAAAAACCGTTTTGTGGGATTACATAACCTGTGTCGCCCGGTTTGCGTAAATGGATAAGGATATTATCGGCCTGCCAGTTAATAAACATTCCAAGAAAAAAAATGGAAAAACCGGTTAAAAACCTCGGGTCAAGTAAATATGAAATCGGATACTTTGCCTCTGTGGCAAGGGTTCCCAGGTAATAACCATTGATAAACCCATTCATGAAATTGAACCCAATAGCCATAAAAACAATGGCCAGCGGCATTTTCTTCCCTTTGGTCCGTAATCGGAAGGGAAATATGAGCGTCCTGTTGATATAGTGAAAAACCCAGAGGAGGAAAAAAATCCAGGTCACAGTCGGATGATCCCCTGACCCAAAAAGGTAAAAACCCGAAAATACAAGCAATGCCGGTAATTCCATAATGATCCATCCAACCCTGTTATCAATCATGGCCCCCCACTTCCGGGATGTATGACGGCCATAAGGGGCAATAAACCGTATCACAAGAGGGAAAATAAAAAGAGCGATGGCAATCCATCCATATACCAACAAATAAAAAACAGAATCTTTCATCGAAAAAATTTTACTTGATATTTCCATGCTCCCTGAACCAACCCATCAGGTCCCGGATGGTGTCTGTCAATGGACGGGGGTCAAAGCCGAGCTCCTTCCTGGCCTTTGCATTACTGATCATGCGGCTCCCTTCCTGAATGATGGTCAATGATTCCCGGGTATATAAGGGTTGTGTCCTGCTCCAACTACTGTAAAGCGAAATAAAAGGAAGACCAATCCTGGCCAGCCAGACCGGTAGAATGGTGTCCACAATTTTTCGATGCGAATGTTCCTGGATCAGGGCTGATAATTCTTTTAAACTGTGCCAATGACCTGATAAAAGATATTTTTCACCGCTCCTTCCTTTCTCCATGGCGCTGATAGCGCCTGTGATCACGTCACGAACATCCACCCAGTCGTACCCTCCGGGGACCAGTGCGGGAATTTTGTGATTATACAGGTCAACAACCGCTTTCCCGGTCAGGGAGGGTTGAAAATCAGCCGGTCCGATGATGGCCGTCGGACTCAGAATAACAGCATCAAGTCCTTTCTTCACCGCTTCATAGACGGCGCGTTCCCCATTGGCTTTCGACCGGTCATATGCAAACCCCACATGGTCGACCAGCGGCCGCGATTCATCGAGGGTAAGATCGTGGGGCCCCTGTTGAAAAGCATGAATGGAACTGAAATGGATGAACCGTTTTACACCGCTTTCCAGTGCACCGGTTAAAACGTTTTGTGTCCCTTCCGTATTGATCCGCATAACCATGCCATCGTGGTCGCCGGTTATTGAAATCCGCGCCGCCAAATGAAAAACAACATCTACATCCTTTAAAAACTGCTGAACCGATGAAAGGTCCAGAATGTTACCCCGGACAATTTCTACCGGGATATTTTTAATTCCAAGAGAATTTTGATGGATGAGGGCACGTACCTGATGATTTTTGTTAAGAAGGGATTTACAAAGGTTTATTCCAACATGGCCATTGGCGCCGGTAACTGCAATTTTCATCCGGTATCATTGAGTTTTGCGGCAAAATTAGCAATATTTCATTCTCTCACTTGCATATTCTTTTTACATATACTATTTTTACAATAATTATGAGCCCACTCCGAAAAGTCAAAAATCTCTTCAAACGCGAAAACGCAAATACGCAAATGATTCAATTTCAGACATATAAAATTTAGCGTCTTAGCGACTTGGTGGTAAAAAAAAGTTTTCGGAGTGGACTCAATTATAAACATTAAAAAATTCCAACATGAAAACATTTATGAAAATTTTGTACTGGATATTCGGGATTTTAGCCTTATTGGTTGTTGTTTCATATCTTCTTCCAAAGCATTATAAAGTTGAACGAAGCATTTATATAAGTGCTGATAATAAACTAATATACAATTTAGTATCTAATTTTGAAAAATGGTATATTTGGGTACCATGGACCCATGAAATGGATTCCACGGCAGTATTTGAAATTACCGGGGAAGATGGCCGGGTCGGGGCGACCTGGAGTTGGAATGGTAAAATATTAGGAGAGGGAAGCATGACAGCAACGGAGTTTGTCCCCGGGGAGATGTTGGCCTATGATCTTTCATTTTCTAAGGAAAAGTATAAATCAAAAGGAAAAATAATCATCAACGAGGATGATTCATGTAAAGTAATATGGACCGATGAAGGGGATTTGGGGTATAATCCGATCAACCGGTACATGGGGTTATTTATGGATAAAATGATGGGGCCTGGTTTTGAAAAAGGGTTAATAAAATTGAAAATGGTAGCCGAAGAAAGGAAATCATGGCCCCGGATTGAAGAGATTGAAATGCCGGCCCAGGTAGCCCTGATCATCCGGGATTCTGCAGGTCCCAGCGAATATGAAGCGGTAATGGGTTGTGCGTATGGGGAGATGATGAATTTGATTCAGGATAAGAAGTACAAACAAACGGGAGCGCCTTTTGCCATCTATATCCGTTGGGATTCAGTAACCCTGTTTTCTGTAATGGACATTGGGATTCCTGTAGAGAAGGCAGAGAAAGTCACAGGACGGATAAAGGTTAAAACGTTACCCGTGCAAAACGGGGTCAGGGCCATCTATTTTGGCCCCTATTCCAAAACTGCCAATGCATATTATGCGTTGATGCAATATTGTAAAGAGAGCAACAAAGAGGAGACGGGCGGCCCATGGGAAATCTATATCACAGATCCGATGACGGAGAAGGATTCCATGAAGTGGGAAACACATATTGTATTCCCGGTAAAGTAGTTTTCTGAACTTTTCTAAGGGTCTGTTTAAAATTTATTTTGAAATTTGTAACTCCTTGAAAACTATTAGCTTTTCATTATTCAATCTTCA
>DYSO01000079.1 GCA_020718225.1 Draconibacterium orientale
ATCCGGCATATAATGCTGTTACTTTCATTTCTGATCGGTCCTGTGGCCCTGACCGCCCAGGTCATTACGACAACCCCCTTATTTCCGGTTGACAGAGATTCGGTAACCCTTATTTTTGACGCTGCACAGGGAAACGGGGAACTGATGAATGTTGCCCCTCCGATTTATGCCCACACCGGAGTGATAACCAATCTCAGCACATCGCCTACCGACTGGAGATACGTGATTGCAGAATGGAACGAGAATACTGCCAAAGCCCAACTGACCCCTTTGGGAAACAATAAATACAGTTTTAAAATAAAACCATCCATCCGCAGTTTTTATGCAGTCGCGGCAAATGAACAAATCGAACAGATGGCCTTTGTATTCCGGAATGCCGATGGCACCAAGGTGGGACGGAATGCCGATGGGAGCGACATTTATGCCGATGTTTATCCGGCAGTCACGAGCATTAACATTGTGCTGCCTTCCGAAAGGGACCTTTACCCAAAGCAACACGATATCATCCAGATATCTGCCATCAGCCCCCTGGCCGACTCCATAAAAATATTCCTGAATGGCGCCCTGATCCAGTCAACAGCAGGCCAAACCATATCCAAAAACATCCAGGCAGATAATTTTGGCCAAAATTGGGTAAAATATTGGGTACGTATCCTTGCAGAAAATGATACCGCCTCGGCTGCCGATTCGTTTTCTTATACGGTAATACCCTCCCCTGCGGTCGCTTCCCTGCCAACAGGAATGTCTGACGGCATCAATTATCTGAATCCTCAAACAGCCCTGCTATCCTTGTACGCTCCCTATAAAAGCCATGTATTTGTTATCGGAGAGTTTAACAATTGGCAAATCGATTCATCCTATTATATGAAAATCACTCCTGACGGAAAACGGTATTGGCTGCAAATCAATAATCTGACCCCAAAATACGAATATATCTTCCAGTATCTGGTCGATGGGGCCATCCGCATTGGCGATCCCTTTGCCGATAAAGTCAGCGATCCCGACGACCAGTATATCTCCCAAACCACCTACCCAAACCTTAAACCCTATCCTTATGGAATGACAACAGGAATTGCCACCTACCTCCAGACAGACCAGGACCCCTATCCCTGGAGCCCGGAACCCTTTACTGCCCCTGAGGTTACCGATCTTGTTATTTATGAACTTTTGATCCGCGATTTCACCACCGCTCATGATTACCCCTCCCTGATAGATACACTCGATTACCTGAAACACCTTGGGATCAATGCGGTAGAGCTGATGCCCATCATGGAATTCGAAGGCAACCTCAGCTGGGGCTACAATCCTGATTATTCCTTTGCCGTAGATAAATATTATGGGACTAAAAACGGGTTGAAACAATTTGTGGAAGCAGCCCATGCCAAAGGTATAGCCGTGATTCTTGACATTGTTTGCAACCATCATTTTGGCAACTCCCCCCTGGTTAAATTGTATTGGGATCAAAACGCTCAAACCCCCGCGGCCAACAGCCCATGGTTCAATCAAATCCCTAAACATCCTTACAATGTAGGATATGACTTCAACCATGAATCACTCGATACCAAAGCATATATGGAAAGGTTAATCACCTACTGGATCACCAATTACCATGTGGATGGTTACCGCTTTGACCTTTCGAAAGGGTTCACCCAGAAAAATTCCTATCCCGATAACGTGGCGCTCTGGGGACAATACGATGCAGACCGGATCGATATCCTGGAAAATTATGAAAATGTCATCCATGACGTTAGTCCTTCAGCCTATGTTATACTGGAACATTTCGCCGATAATTCGGAAGAAATCGTTTTATCAAACAACAACATGCTCCTTTGGGGAAATATTACAGGTGCATACGCCGAAGGCTCCATGGGTTGGAATGAGAACAATAAATCGGATATTTCCTGGGCATCCTACAAAAAGCGCGGATGGTCGCATCCCAAACTGATCCCCTATATGGAAAGTCACGACGAAGAGCGCATGATGTACAAAAACGTTACTTACGGAAATTCGGTTCAAGCTCAGTATAAAATAAAAAATGATACCACGAGAAGCCTGAAAAGGGCAGAATTGGCAGCCAATTTCTATTTTACCCTTCCCGGACCTAAAATGATCTGGCAATTCGAGGAGCTGGGTTATGACTATTCCATCGAATATGGCGGCGGCCGCCTTGCCCCGAAACCCATCCGGTGGGATTACCAGGACCAATGGAGAAGACGATATACAAAAAATGTTTTTTCAGCGCTTATCGGACTGAAGAAAACACAACCTGTCTTCAGGACTACCGACTATTCCATCGATGTTGCTTCAGCAGTAAAAAGAATATGGCTGAAACATGCAACCATGGATGCAACTGTACTAGGCAATTTTGATGTTATCGCAAAAAATATTGTACCCAATTTCACTAAAACCGGTGTCTGGTACGAGTTTTATACCGGAGATTCCATCGTGGTTTCAGATGTTGCAGCAACGCTTGCCTTCAACCCCGGCGAATACCGGTTATATACCACATCCCAGCTGCCAAAACCGGTTTTTACAGGAGTTGACGAAATACCCTTTCCCACTTCCGGTCAGTCGGGGAGTGTGGTTGTTTATCCCAATCCGGCGCACAGCCAGGTGAGTTTCGGATTTAGCCTTCCAAACCCGGCCAATATGGAAATTACACTGTTCAACATAGCTGGGAAACAGGTTATTAAAAACACCACCGGGCAACTATCCCCGGGTTTCCATTCTTACACCCTGTATCTGAATTCGGAAACCGGTCTCCGGATCGTTCCCGGTATCTATTTTTATGTCTTGCGGGCAGGAAATACAGAATCCAGGGGAAAACTAATCCTTCAGTAACCGGGCCTGATTTTACAAACCGGATGTTGAAGCGCGGAGCAACCGGTTCCACTCTTTAAGGTATGACTCCCGAAAAAAACGCAACCATTTTTCATCGGGCAATTCAGTGATTTCTTTTTTCCCGGATGAAGTCAACGAGGGAACCGAATAATCAAGTTGTGCCAGATTTTCAGCCAATTGCTCCTGAATAGTCCGGGTTGTACCGGGTTGCAAATCCTCATTCCGGAGCAGGCATAAAAAACGAAATGCCGTTCGGTCATCACCACGGGCCTGGTAAAAAAGCGCTGTTTGAAGAATCAAATAAGGGTTGTTTCCGGAAGATACGAAATCAAACAAGGAAACGGGATTACAACCCAACTGGGACAGATTGTATTCCATCCGGATTTTTTCATTCTCCCACAGCAAGGTCAGGGCAGTGTCATACCGGCCGGAAACCACCCAATTCCCGGCATTTTCCAAATTCTGCTGATAAATGACCGCCTTCTCATATTTCTTTAAACTATCGGTTATGGGTTCAACAGATAAACCGCATCCTGAGATGGTCTTTGCCAAGCCGAGAGCCTCCCGGAAAAAAAGTCCGGCGCTCCGGAAATTTTTCAGCGCCACACTGCGATCGGCGCGGATCATCAGGTAATCCACTGAATCGTTCAGGTTCCTGCATTTTTGTTCGAAAATCTTTTGGCGAAAGCGGTTCAGGTCATGGTTGAAATCGGGATCCCCCGACACTCCATACAATGCCCCTGTTTCCCGGATACGGTCCATCGTCGCTTCGGCTGAATCGAACCGGCTTGCCCATATCTCGCGTTGTGCCAGGCTTAAATTGATCAGTAACCGGTTTTTTACAGCCTTTCGGTAAAGGGAATCAAATCCCGGGGCCGGGAGATAACCATACTTTCCGGAAAGGAAACGGGCCTGATCAAAACGCTGAAGGGCAAGGGTAAATTGCCGGCTGTTGAGCGCCTTTACCCCTTCCTCAAAAAATATCCCATATTTTATCTGGCTAATCATGGGAAGCAGGGAGTCGTATTTCCGTTTGAGAAAGGAAGGATCCTGCAACCGGACCAAAAGGGTTGTCGCCCAATCAAAGTATAAAAGCGCCGAATCGGGTTGGTTTTCACCGAGGGCCTGTGTAGCGCCGGATAACGCCAACATACACATTCCGGCCAGCGCCCTCTCTTTTTTATGGTTAAGATGTTGTGTCACCGGAGCCAATTCACCCGGCGAATAAGTTTCTTCAAATTGACGGTAGCATTCCAAAGCCTGTTCGAAATTAGCCTGTTCCAGCAACCGGTCACAATGTGCATTGCGCATAAAAAACAAGTCGCTGTAAACCCTTCGGTAAACAGAATCATCCGGGATAAGCCCCGGGCGGTGCATCTGATATTGAGCTGCTTTTGCAAGATAATCATCCGCCATTTGATATTTCTGGTTAAGGATACATCCCGAGGCAATACCGACAAAGGCATTAAATACTTCCGTTGAAGCATGAATAAGAAGGGTATCCTGATGGGAAAGGTAAGGCAATCCCGGGATTACGGCAGCAAACTTCTCTGCCTGTTCCAGCAAGGTCACCGCTTCTGAAAACCGGTGTTCCTCCATCATCCGTTGGGCAAATTTGCGGTACGATGCCAATGTTTGTCCCGAAACAAATTGAATAAGGGTATCACCCCTGGCATCGGGATACATCTTTCGGAGAAGGGTCTCAGGAATATGATCCTCTTCAGGAAAAGAACCACCATCAAAATAATGATCCAGGTATCCCTGGTAGATATCTCCACGCAAATCGTCCATCCATTGCGACTTCCTGATAAAAGATAAAACCCTTGTCACATAAAAATCGACAATCCTGTTCAGCTCCCCATCCCAGGGAATTGCTCCTGCCTGCCAAAGTGCATCGCGGTAATTGAATGTCAATGTACGTGCTGTTTTAAATGCACTCCCATACCTGTTAACCAGGTTCAACGGATCAAAGCGGTCCATTGTAAGATTTTGCTTGAAACCGGAGGCATTCACTCTTTCCAAAACCTTATTGATCTCCTCAACCTGAATAAAATGGAGAGGTAGTCCGGCCATATAATTCATATTCAGGGTGTCGGCCATCTTTTGGATGGAATCAAGCAGCGCCGATGCGGCATAATAATCATCGATCAACCGGAGGCGCTGCCGGAAAATGATAAATGCCATTGAATCATAAGAGAATTCAATATCGCGCAGGAGCAAGGTATCGAAAGCCGGATCGAAATTTCCCACGGGGATGTTCAGGAAGATGCTATCTCGAAGATCAATCCTTGGGGAGGATAACCGCTGTTCGGAAAATCCGGAACTATCATAACGGCTGGCCAGACGTAATGTAATATCCATCCGGGAAGGGGCTAATACATCGGAAATATTAAACTGCCGGTAATGGATATCCCCTGCCATCGCAGGATCCCGAAGAAAGACCATGAGCTTGTTATCCCCTTTCCGGCATTCCATCCGGACATCCTGCACAAAATTAAATTGCAACTTTACCTTCCATGGTTCCGCTAACACATGTTTTGCAATTTCGCGTAGGAGACTGTTGCCATACCCGCCCTGATCCTCTTTATTATTATGATATTGAATAATGTAAGAAACCGGTTCTGAGGATCGGATACAATTGATTTGAGCAGGTAGAAAAACAGGTTGTAATAATAATAACATGAACGTAAAACAGGGCCGCATCGAAGAGAAAATAAATAAATGGGTAAAAGTAAACAAATGTTTTTTTTGTTTGTTTTCTTTTTATTTTTGGTAACCAGTTTTGGATTCAGTACCATCACATCGAAAAATTTTATTATCATGAAGAACCCGGTCTTTCAGAAACTCTTTCTCCTATCCATGATCCTTTGCCTGCCAATGGCAATGCTCACGGCTTGTAAATCAAAAAATCAGCACAAACAGTCGCCTCCTCCTTTTAAAACAATGCAGATCAAGGGTACCCGGGTACCAGTTTATCTGGATATGGTCGGACAAGCTGTAGGCATCCCAACCATCGAGATACGGGCACGGGTTGCAGGATACCTTGAAAACTGGTCATTCATAGAAGGATCCATCGTAAAAAAGGGCCAACGCCTGTTTACCATTGAACAGGATGAATATATCAACAGCCTGAAATTTGCGGAAGCCGATCTGGAAAATAAAATTGCAGCATGGGAACTTGCCAAGTTGAACGTTGCACGGCTCAAACCGTTGCTCTCGACCAATGCCATCAGCCAGAATGATTACGATAAAGCCGTCACGGAGGAGATCCAGGACCGGGCGTTGGTGGCAAGTTCAAGGGCCAATCTTTCAACGGCAAAAATTAATTTATCATACACGGTTATGGAATCACCGATTACAGGGTATATCGGGGACTGCAACGTCCGGCCGGGGAACCTTGTCGGCAAAGGGGAGTCAACGTTGCTTTCAACCATTTCTGCCGTCGATCCGATTTATGTCAATTTTCAGATGAATGAAAATGATTATCTTAAAATCATGCGTTTTTGGGAAAAACATAAAACCGACTTTAAAGATAAAAAAGATGTCTTTAAAGTTTTCCTGACCCTGTCGGACAATCTGTTATACGATTATGCCGGATCGATCGATTTCATGGGCCGGGATATTGACGCGGCAACCGGGACCCTTGCGCTAAGGGCTGTATTTAAAAATCCGGAAGGATTGATCAAACCCGGCAATTTTGCCAAAGTCAACCTTGTCCTTTTTCAGGAAGAAGATGGGATTATTATTCCTCAGGATGCCACAACGCAGATCCAGGGAAAAGCCTTCGCTTTTTTCGTTGATAATGAGAATAAAGTCAACCGAGTCCCCATAATCCTTGGCAGAAGCATAGGCAATAATTACATCGTAAACCACGGTTTGAAAATCGGGGACCGCATTATGTTAGAGGGCTTTCAAAAATTTCAGGAAGGGATGCAAATCCAACCAGTGATGGTACCCGATACACTGACCGTGCCGGAAATGCAGGTCAAACCATAAAAATCACAAATCGTAAATCGTAAATCGTAAATCGTAAATCGTATATCGTAAATCGTATATCGTATATCGTAAATCGTAAATCGTAAATTATGTTGCAGTCCTTTATTACCCGCCCAATCCTGTCATCGGTCATTGCCATTCTGATCGCCCTGGTCGGATTACTTAGCATGATGACACTGCCAATTTCCCAGTACCCAGATGTTGTCCCTCCCACCATCCAGGTTACTGCCTATTACCCAGGCGCCAATGCCGAAGATGTCCAAAAAACCGTTTCTGTTCCGCTGGAGGAGCAAATCAACGGAGTGGACAACATGACCTATATGACCTCTCAATGTGCCAATGACGGATCCTGTAACATTACCGTATATTTTGAAGTGGGGACCGATCCCGATATGGCCACGGTTAATGTCCAGAACCGTACACAGCGTGCCATGAATGTATTGCCATCCGAGGTTATCCAAAGCGGGGTCATTGTGATGAAAAAATCACCAAGCATCCTGTTGCTTTATGCCCTTACCTCAAACGATACTGCATACGATACAGAATTTTTATCCAACTACCTTAACATCAATGTTGTAAATGTTCTAAAACGCATTAATGGGGTCGGCGATGTCAATTTATTCGGGGGCGACGATTATGCCATGCGTATCTGGCTTAATCCGGAACGGATGGCCGGTTACAGCATTACTGTTCAGGATGTTATGAACGCTATTAAAGACCAGAATATCCAGGCAGCGGCAGGACAAATCGGAAAAAACCCGGCGGAAAAGGGACAGGAGCTATCCCTTATGATCCGGGTCCAGGGACGTTTGGTCGAAGAAGCCCAATTTGCCAATATTATTGTCAAAGCAAATTTAGACGGATCGCTTGTACGTATGAAAGATCTTGCCCGTATCGAACTGGGAATGAAAACCTACGATGCAAATGGCCGTTTTAATGGAAAAACAGCCCCCGTCATCGCCATTTACCAGTCACCGGGATCAAATGCAGTTCAGGTACGCGAAGATTGCGATGCGACGATGGAGGAACTGTCCAAAGAATTCCCGCTTGGAATAACCTACGAAAAAGGGCTTGATATTGTTCAATTTGTTTCCGCCTCCATCGATGAGGTCATAAAAACGTTACTTGAAGCTTTCATCCTTGTATTTATTGTAGTTTTTATCTTCCTGCAGGACTGGAGGGCAACGTTAATTCCGGCCATTACAGTACCCGTTTCCCTGGTAGGGGCCCTGGCTGCTTTTGCTTTCCTTGGCTTCTCCATCAACATGTTGACGCTATTTGCGCTGGTACTCGCCATCGGGATTGTTGTCGATGATGCCATCGTGGTACTGGAGGCAGTGCAGGAGAAAATCGACTCCGAAGGACTTACCCCGCTGGAGGCTACAAGACATACCATGAAGGAGATCACAGGCGCCATTTTAACAATTACCATGGTCCTCAGCGCTGTTTTTATCCCGGTCTCCTTCCTGGGGGGTACCACCGGCGTTATGTACAAACAGTTTGCATTGACCCTGATTTCATCCATCCTCATCTCCGCATTGCTGGCCCTCACCCTGACACCCCCGCTGTGCGTCCTTCTTCTGAAGAAAAAAACGCAAAAAAAAGGGTTATTGGGAAGATTTTTCGGAAAATTTGACCAAGGGTTTGAAAAAACAACCAACGGGTATATTAAAATAGTTACCAACTTCACCCACCATCTTGCCCGTCCGGTGATGTTCCTGACCATCATCCTTGTACTTGCTGTCTTTGTCATGAAATTTCTCCCCAGCGGTTTTCTCCCGGCTGAAGACCAGGGGTACTTTTTTATCAATGTCTCCACCCCAAAAGCATTCTCCCTTGAAAAAACAAATGCTGTGATGCGTCAGATAGAAGCAATCCTGGCCAAAACCGAAGGGGTTGAATCCTATACCACCATTCCCGGGTACAGCATCCTGGATAATTCGGTAAGCACTACCAACGGAATGGCCTTCGTAAAACTAAAAGATTGGAAATTACGAGAAAAAAAGGGATTGCATGTAGAAGAAATCATTGAAACGGTACAGGCCAAATTCAATAGAATTCCTGGTGGTATTTGCATGGCATTCAATGCACCGGCCATTTCAGGTCTTGGAAAAACGGGGGGGCTTGAACTTCAGTTGGAGGATAAATCGGGGGCAGGGCTCGATAAAATGACGGAAGTAGAACGGGCCTTTTATGGCGCCACCTCAAAGCAAAAAGAATTTTCCAATGTTTTTTCTTCCTTTCGAACCGATATCCCCCAAATCAAATTAACTGTCGATAAAGAAAAAGCAAAAGTAATGGGCGTCCCTGTCAACTCCATTTATGTAACCCTGCAAGGTCTTTTCGGGAGTTATTATGTCAACAACTTCAATAAATTCGGAAAATCATATCAGGTGATCATTATGGCCGATGCAATATACCGTGCCAACAAGGAGGATATTAATAAGGTATATGTCAGAAGCGATGATGGCAGTATGGTACCTTTGGGTACACTGGTCAGCATGACTCCTACCCAGGGCCCGGATGTGGTGAAACGGTTTAACTTATTCAGTTCTGCCGACTTTACACTTGGAATACCACCCGGATCTTCTACCGGACAGGGCATCGAGATGGTCAAAGAAATCGCCGCTAAAACGCTGCCTTACGGTTTTGGTTATGAGTATTCGGGGATGACCCGGGAGGAAATTACCTCCGGAGGCCAGGCCCCTTATATTTTCTCCCTCTGTTTTATCTTCGTATATTTTCTGCTGGCAGCCAAATATGAAAGCTGGCTGTTGCCAATCCCTGTTCTGCTGGCCATTCCCTTTGGCGTTTTCGGAGCTTTCGGCCTGCAATGGGCACGCGGACTTCAAAACAACATCTATGCACAGATTGGTTTGATCATGCTTATCGGCCTGGTTGCAAAGAATGCAATCCTCATTGTTGAATTTGCCAAGCTTAAATTCGATGGGGGGATGCCGCTCATTGATGCAGCAAGAGAAGGCGCCAGGCTTAGGTTCCGCCCCATCCTGATGACCTCCTTTGCATTTATCCTGGGCGTCGTACCACTGGTAACCGCTTCGGGCGCAGGCGCTGCAAGCCGGCACGCATTAGGGACTTCGGTTTTTGGAGGCATGCTGATGGCGACAATCTTCGGGATTATGGTTGTACCGGCGCTCTATGTAGCTTTTCAGAAGCTGGAAAACAAGATGAAAAAAAAATAACGAAATAGCATAACCATTTATCAAATCGCAAATTTTCAACACACATGGTCCGAAGATATTTTAAGATCCCACTCTTTTTTATTTTGCTTTCGGTTTTTATCACCGTTGGTTGCAAGGTTGGCCCCAATTATCAACGTCCGGTTACAAAAACGGATAGTCTTTACAGGTTTGCTCAAAGCGCCGACACTGCCAGTATTGCCAATATAGAATGGATCAAATTATTAAAAGATACCGTTCTGCACAGGCTGGTACTGACCGGGTTAAAAAACAACTACGATATCCGGATTGCTTTTGCACGCATCGAAGAGGCGCGGGCAGCATTCAAACAAGCACGGGGGCAACAATGGCCGCAAATTTCGGCACAAGCCGCCGGAGGATGGCAAAAACAACAACTGCCAGGCGGAACCACGGCAGAATACAGCGCCCTTTCAGCTGTAGGACAGCTGTCGTGGGAAATTGATCTGTGGGGAAAACTCAGACGATCGAAAGAGGCTGCCCGTGCCAATCTTTTTGCACAGGTTGCTTATCAGCAATCGGTCAGGATAACCCTGATCAATGAAATTATTGCCAGCTATTTCAACCTTCTTGAATTCGACAATGAACTTCGGATCATAAAAGAAAATATTATCATCCGGCAACAATCACTCAACCTGGTCAAAGCCAAACTGATTGCAGGGACAGCGTCAGGACTGGTTGTTGCGCAGGCAGAAGCTGAATTGGCACAAACACTGACACGGTTACCCATGCTCGAACTGGAAACCGGCCAACAGGAAAATTATCTCAGTATTTTATTGGGCGAACCACCCCATCTGATCAACCGGGGACGTGGCATGCTCGACCAAATCAACATCCCGGATATTCAAACGCCCGGAATCCCGGCCCAACTTATTGTGAGAAGGCCCGATATCATTCAGGCTGAACAGATATTGATAGCAGCCAATGCCAATATCGGAGTAGCCCGCGCAATGATGCTTCCCTCCCTCGGAATTACCGGCAGTATTGGCGCAGCATTTAACCCGACAACACTTGTTTACAGCGCACTTGGAAACCTTGTTGCACCCATTTTCGGAGGTGGACAATTAAGGGCAGGGGTATCAAAAGCACGCGCCCAGAAAGAACAGATGCTTTTTACCTACCAAAAAACCCTGATCAACGCATTGAAAGAGGTCTCCAACTCCCTGCTGGGTTATCAAAAACAGATTGAAATTGTAAAACGACAACAAGCTACCGTGGATGCTGCCCAAACCGCTTTCGACCTTTCCAACCAGCTTTACAATGCGGGATTTGCCAGTTATTTAGACGTAATACAGGCACAACAATTATTATTTACTGCTGAAATCGACCTGTCCATGTCACAAAGCGATGAACTTACCGCGCTTGTCAACCTCTATAGCGCACTGGGAGGCGGATGGAAATAAATTTTAACAGATGAAAACCAGTCGGATTTTCCTATTCCGTTCCGCGACGCCGGTGATCCTAATCCTGTCGCTCCTTTCAGCATACACCCTGAAAGCACAAAATCCGACAGACACCATAACAGAACAAACTAAAAACCAGATTTTTAACCGATTAAAAAATTTCAAATTCGGTTTCTATATCGACTCCTATTACAATTTTACGCTTGGCAACCGGGATGACGTCAGCAACATCATCCCTTTCTCCAGCAACTGCCCGGTCCAAAACCAGATCCGGCTAAACCATGCAGCCATCGAAATATATTATACCGCCGAAAAAGTGAGGGGAAAACTGGCCATCCAGTTTGGCGATGCGCCCAACCTGCTTGCCTCCCCGGATGCACAATTTATTAAAAACCTGCGACAGGCCAATTTCGGGTTCCGCATCAATAAGAAAATATGGGCCGATTTTGGCTATTTTTTAAACCCCATCGGTTATGAATCATCCTGGGCAGTCATCAACCAACTGAGTACCGTCACCACCGGAGGTTATTTTGAACCCGGAAACCTCCTTGGCTGTAAACTTTCCCTTGACTTCAACGACCGGTTCAATGGAGGGGTTATGTTTGGGAACCCTTACTCCTTAGCCAATGACAAAAATACACACATGGCCGGGGTTATCTTTATGAACTATAACCCGGTCCCGGCCCTGTCGCTTTCCTACAATTTCCTCTTTGGAAACCAAGCCCTGATCGATGCCGATATCGATAACACCATCTATTATAATAACTTTATCATCTCCTATAATCCCGTTAAACCCCTGACTTTCACCGGACAACTGGATTTCGCCGCACAAACCCACTCCCATTTGCCCCCCGATACCAACAAAACAGCAACCATGTTTTCGGGGTTTGTCCAGGCCAATTACAAGTTTTTAAACCATTTTGCAATTACTGCCAGATACGAATTTTTTAACGACCCCGATGGGTTTTCATCCGGAATATATTACATAGATGGCAAGGAACGGGGACTATTGACCAACGGTTTTGCTACCGGATTTGAATATAAACCGGTGGAATTCGGATACATTCGCATAGAATACAGGTATCTGGCAGCCAACAAGGATAATTTTGTTTTTTACGACGGCACCAGCGATCTTTTTCAGGCATTTACCCTGACAACCGGTATAAGGTTTTAATTGATATCTTTGCCATGGAGCAACCCAACCTGTTATGGCCCGAAAAGATATTGAGCAACAGTATTTTTCAATCTACCGGAAAATATATTCGCTTGAACTGAAAACAGCGTTAGGCGAATTAAACCAACGCATCCGTTACATTTCAAAATCAGATTATTTCTATCAACTTGAATCCCTGACAGAGAACTATAAAACCATTCTCCGCTATTCCTTTGAAGGGTATAAAGATTCCCAACAAGAATCCATTCTCAATGCACTCTGTGTATCCATTCTCAGGATTACCGACGAAGTCCGGCTTATCCAGATGGAACCGGACCTTCTTTATAAAAAAACAGAAAGAGCTTCCCTACGGTCCATCATTGACGATGAACTGAAATTCAATCCGTTGACAAAAAATGGAGAATTTGCTTATCCCTCCATGACAATATTCAAACTGATCTGGCTGACTGATAAATTGGACGACAATACCATCCGTTGGATAAAAAAAACAAACGCCTCACCTTCCATCCCGTGGTATGATAAATGCCTCGTTGTTAGTGCTCTTACACTCAGTTTACTGAACTTTTTTGATATCCATAAATTCAACCTCCTGTTTCAGTTCATCGAAAACCGCGAAAACCAGGTTTACCAGCGTGCCCTCACCGGATTGATACTGGCGTTGCTTTTATACGACCATCGGATCAGGTTCTACCCTGAACTGATCGAAAAGATTAAAAATCTGCATGGCGATGAAACTTTAGCGACCGAATTCGAACTGGTATTATTCCAACATCTGATGGCCCGTGAAACAGAAAAAATTACCCATGAATTCGAAACAGAAGTCCTTCCGGAAATGAGAAAAATGATGCCTAAAATTGAAGATAAACTTCAGTTGGGGACGCAATCGGAAGATGATGATATGGAAGGAAAAAATCCGGGATGGAAAGATATGATCGAAGAGATCCCCGGCCTGTTCGAAAAAATAGAAAAATTTTCCAGGATGCAGATGGAGGGAGGCGATGTTTTTATGAGTACCTTTAAATTACTCAAACGGTTCGATTTTTTTAACCTTATGAGCAATTGGTTTATTCCTTTTCACCGCGACCATCCCGATATCAGCAGCGCATTTTCCGATTCCGAAGAGATCAACCTGCGACTGCTCGAAAGTCTCGATAAGGCGTTTTATATCTGTAACTCCGACAAATATTCCTTTGCCTTTAACTTTCAGGCAATTCCGCACCAACAGCGAACCATGATCGTAACCAATTTCGAAGCCGAATTCGCCCAAATGAAAGAGATGGCCTCCGAGGAACAAATCCTTGACCAATCGCTCACATCAAACGCCATCTTTATTCAATACATCCAGGACCTCTACCGCTTTTTTAAACTATTTCCATCCCATCAGGAATTTGAAGACATTTTCGCCTTGAAAATCAAACTCCAGGACCTGAATTTTTATCAGATGTTTTTTGAGCGGACCGGATTTACCGAACGTGTTGCCGCATTTTGCTTTGATAAAGACAATTACCAGGATGCCATCGGCATTTACCTGTATTTATTAGACAAACACGGACCGCAAGGGGAATTTTACGAAAAAATTGGCTTCTGCTATCAGAAAACAGAAAGATTCCATAAAGCGCTCGAATTTTATAAAAAAGCAGAATTATTCGACACCAACCGCTTATGGTTGTTAAAAAAGTTGGGATGGTGCAGCTTAAAAATCAAAGATTATCCCCAGGCCCTCCTCTATTTCAAAGAAGCCTCCTCCCTTTCCCCCGACGATACAACACTGCAAAATCAGGTGGCACAATGCTTTCTGAACCTAAAAGATTATGAAGGGGCACTGGCTGTATTCAATAAGCTCCATTTTTTCGATCCTTCAAACCCAAAATTTCTCCGCCCGGTCGCCTATTGCCAATTCATTTTGGGCAAAACCGACCATGCCGACGAAAATTATCAGATACTGCTCAACGGGCCTTCCTCCCCTCCGGCCTACGACC
>DYSO01000008.1 GCA_020718225.1 Draconibacterium orientale
GGAATTATATAATAAATTTGTACAACATAAAATTTTCCGAATATTTAAAATTTTCTATTGATCATAACCCAAAAAAAACTGTCAATTATGAAAAAAGTTTACATCCTTACCGTTCTCGCCCTGTTTTTCGCAGCGGTTGCATTTGCCCAAAACACAGAAAAAGAGCAAAAAAATGATTTGAAAGAAAAAGCCATGAAATCAGCCCGTCAGCAGGCTAAAGCCTATGCCAAAGACGGCTGGAAAACCATGCCCGGTTCCATTCCCATGGATAAATTACTTGAAGATGCCTGGATGAAACAAATGGCAACCGACGATAATGGCCAGCCAAAGTATATCACTGCCGACGGAAACGGTGTGGCTGAAAGCAAGTCGGTAGCCGAAGCACAGGCCATTGAATTTGCAAAGCTGCAATTGGCCGGTACCATTGAATCAAATATCGCTTCTTCCATCAACGCAAACCTTGCCAATAGCCAGGAATCAACTGCGGATGCCACTTCGATAACCGAGATTGTACAATCATCGAAAAACATCATTGCCCAGCAAATGGGTTACATTAATCCCGCGTTCAAACTTTACCGCGACCTGAAGGATAAAAAAATCGAAGTCCAGGTCCGTATCTTTTATGAAACCAGCCAAAGCCTGCTCATTGCCAAAAAGGCCATCCGGAAAGAGTTGAAAGAAAAATTACAAAAAACCGACGAGCAGGTCGACAAACTTCTCCTTGACAATCCGAAATAACCCATCCCATGAAAGCGAGGATTGTAGCTTTGGTTGTACTGTGTTTCCTGACAATCAGTGTTTCTGCACAGATCGATTCTACTTTTGAAGAGACCCGTAAAGCGCTCCTGAGGGACATGGAGTCATTCTCCCGGGAAAACGAAGATGAATTCGAACAGTATGTGGATAAAATCGATAAAGAGTTCTCCGATTATTTAAGGACTACCTGGGAGGAATTCAACCTCTTTGCCGGGATCAAGCCCGATACAACCCCAAAACCAAAAATTCTTCCGAAGTATAATCCTGCTGTTCAGAAAATCAAACCCGGGGAAATCCCACACGAAATCCCCATTCAACCCGGAATCGGGGTCCAGTTCCCGGTAATCGCACCCATACCCAATCTCCCTGTGGAACAGAAACCGGACCAGGAACAGGCCGAAGTTCCTGTCGGGGTTACCATCGATGTTGGTTTTTATGGAATAACCCTTGAATTTCTTACCGATCCCGGGCTTGCCGGTACCCTGCCGACAGAAATCCACAATACGACCATCGCCGATGTCTGGGACCGGCTGAACAAGACCAAATTCACAACCCTGATTACCCAGTTTGCCGATGCACGTACACGGATGAACCTCAATGACTGGGGATATTATATGATGGTAAAAAAGAGCGCTGAGCAAATTTCATCCAACCAAAATTATGCCCGCCTGCTGACCTGGTTCCTGATGACAAAATCGGGCTACCGGGTCCGGGTGGCCTATGCGGAAAATAATATTGCCCTGATGTTCCCTTCGGCCAATACCATTTATGGACTACGCTATTTTATGATTGACCAGACTAAATTTTATGCCCCTGATTTTCCTTATAATCAGATATATACTTATGAGAAAGATTTTCCGGGGGCCTCCAGGGTATTTGACCTGAATGTTTATTCAGCCTTGAATATCGGCGATCAATATGGCGAGCGTCCCTTTAAATTTACTTTTCAGAATAAAGAGTACAGTTTCAATGTAAAGTATAATGTGAATTCAGTGAATTTTTACAAAGAGTTCCCGCTGTGCGAATTGAAACTCTATTTCGACGCCTCCATCAGCCCAAGTGCCAAAGAATCCCTACTGGAAGTCCTGAAGCCTCAGATGACCGGCCGTTCGGTTGCCGAATCGGTTGATTTCCTCCTGAATTTTGTTCAAAACGGATTTCCATACATGACCGACCAGGATCAGTTCAAGGGCGAAGAAAAATTCTTTTTCCCGGAAGAAGATTTTTTTTACCCCTATACCGATTGTGACGACCGTGCCGTTCTTTTTTCATATCTTGTGAAAGAACTTTTAAAACTCAAGGTGGTTGGAGTGGTATATCCCGGCCATGTTGCTACAGCCATCCGGTTTCCAAATGAGGAACCGGGTGATTTTGTGATGTATAAAGGGGAAAAATATCTCATTGCCGATCCGACTTATATCAATGCCCCCTTCGGGCGGACCATGCCGGGAATGGTAAATTCCAAGGCCGAGATCATCGAATTGCTCAATGAACAAAGCCAGGATGAAAGGATTACTTCCGTTTGGGAAAAAGCTGAATCCGGCGGAGGGCTGAAAGGCGATATCCGTCAAAACCTTTGCTCCGATGCCGATGGTAATTTTTATCTGACAGGATATTTCAAACAAAATGCAACTTTCGGGGGAACAAGCCTTTCCAATAACAACGGGAAAACCGATGCCTTCCTTGTGAAATTCAACCCGGCCGGGAATCCGGTCTGGGCCATCCGGGGAGGCAGCGAAACCTCCTCCATGGGATACAATGTTACTACCGATGCCGATGGAAATATTTATGTGTGCGGCTCCTTTGAAAACGACATCTCCTTCGGTAAAATTATGACCATGGCAGAGCCGGGAACAACCCTTTTCGTTGCAAAATTTACGGGTGATGGAAAACTGTTGTGGCTCAATCAGCTCAAACCCAAAAGTACAGATTATCAGGATGATTTCATCTTTGCAGCCACCTATAACAACGCCGGGCGTTTTATTGAAACAAAATATTTTCAACCCGACGCTAATTTTACCGGGTTCGGATTAAGCTTTGACGCTGACCATAATGTTTATTATACAGCTTCCCATAGTGGTACTACCGGAATGAAAATCGACCGGCTTACCCTGAACACGAAAACCGGATTTAATCCTGTTGTCGCCCTGAAAGCAGAAACCGACAAAGAGCTTTCGGCACAATGTGAAAAGAGCATTGCAGGGCTCATGGCTGCCATAAACCTGATCCGGCTAAACAACACAACCCTCTCAGGCAAAGAGATTCATCAGGCCTTTGACACCTATAATCCCGGCTTCAAAAAATCTGCACCCACCCTTTATACCCAGTTGGGGCGACTTCAAATGATCAGAAACGAAGGCGGCATTGTCACCATTAAAACAACAGATGAAAAACCTGTATTGATCAATAAGTTGAAAATTGCAAACAATGCTCGGATAAAGATTGTCCCCCTGCCCAACGGAGATGCCAGAATTGAAGTCCTGAACGGCGTTACGTTTGGCAAACAGGTGACCTGGTCCAAAGTAAACTTTATACGGCTTATTAAAAAGAGCGGGAACCTTCTTATTGATTTCGACACTGACCATACACAGGCAAACTGGAAAATGAAAACAGACGTATTGTTTTAATCTTTTTTATAATTGACTACGCAGGTTTGGTCCTTGACAACGACTACTTCTCTTTTAACAATGGTTGGCCCGTAAAACTGGAGTTTATGTTTGCCAACAGGTATGTTAAAAAAAAGGACGGTTGCATTTGCAACAATGGTCTGAAAAAAGACGTCATCTACATAAAGATCGCCGGTATATTCTGAAAACACCTTCAGCTCGCCGGTTTCAGTGACAGGTTCGGTTTTTTTCGGTACAACTACGGGCGCAGGAGTTTGCTTTGCAACAGGTTTTTCGGTTTGAGCCTGATGATCCGTTCCGGTCACAGGCAATGCAAAAATAAAATCGCCTTTATCAAGATTTGGGTTCCTGATTTTTCCGAACTGTGGATGTTGTGTTTCATAGGAATAGTTGATCACCCTGTATTGAAGAAATGTTCCCAGCTCCGTGCCGGTGACGCATCCATCCTTATCAATATCCGCCTCCCCGTCGAGCGCTGACAGGAACTGGGCACAAAAGATACTTTTATCCGGGACCTGTTCATCGGCGGTCCCGCTGGTTATGAATTCCCTGACAGGGAGCAGTGCTTTTTCGTTCAGGGGCAAAGGCAGCGCCATCCCTGTTGCAAACAAAGAACCTGAAAAGCAGGCATCGAACAGGAACAATACATGTTTTGCCTTAATTCGTTTGGTATAAATATCGATCTGCGACATCTCCATGGCCATATTCTGAAAGCCAATGGGATCGCGGGCCGGGTTAGGGGCATTGACCGGGACAATATAACCCAGCTCTTCGCCAAGCTTTGTTTTGATGGTATATCCATGACCTGCAAAATAAAAAAGCAGGCGGGTTTCAGTATCCTGTCCATACCGATTAATAAAATCAGAAAAAGCGTTATCCAGTTCCTCCAGCGTTGGGTCAAGGATGAGGGTCACCCTGAAACCATGGTCTTCCAACGACTGTTTCACGTTCGCCATATCCATACTGACGCCTGGCAATGGAGGTAACCCATTCTGATAATTGGTGACGCCCACAACGAGGGCAAAACTGCGTTGATAGGCAGTAATGGTTTTCCCTTTAATCCTGACCATGATCGGACGGTCATCAAGTTGCGCAAATACCGGATTGCTGAAAATATAGATCAGAATTGACAGCATTGGGATAAATCTTGTGAACATCCGGTATTATTTTTCTGCCAGGGTGGTAAGGTTGAGCCGTTTTTCCGCGATCAATTCTGTTTTTCCGATTGTTTTCATTCCACGAACATTGGCCAGGATGGCGCCAACATCGTCAAGGATCATCTGATAACCATTCTCCAACCGGATTGTCAGTGGTTTAAATGGGTTGGTCTGGGCGATCATCTGGATGGTTTCCGCCCCGAAAGGGGCATCACAAACAAAAACATCGGGGAGTAAAATGGGCTGGTTTGTTTTATCCTCTCCAATGTACCTGCTATCGGCCAGTAGTGTTTTTGTGCCATCCGAGAAATAATAAATAAGACGGATATAACAAGGTTGGTCCACCCTCACATATACCCGCATGGTATCGCCACGGGTAAAGATGGGATTATCCTTACCTCTGTTTGTCCATAAGTCGGCAAAAAGGCCACCACCGGTAATTTCATTTTGGGAGAATTGTTTCTGCCGGGCGAGGGCCTGGTCGTAATTTTCTGCGATATACCTCACCGAATTATCCGTAAACCACTGCTGGGGAAGAAATTCCTCAACTCCGGCGATGTTCCTGCCTGTCTTCAAATCGGTTAAATTTGCAATGATTTTGATGCTTCCTCCCTCTTTCCAATAGGTTCCGGATAAGAGATATCCGGCGCTATCGGGTTCTTTTAAACCGCGGTATAATGTTTCAGAAGATTTTAAAGCAAAACCCTGACGGATGATTTTTTGTTCAAGAGTGGAGGCAAGCCGTGATGAAAAGTCACTCCCGATACGGGTATCCTGAAATGTAAAAGATCCTATCCGGATGGCGTCGTCAAGTGAATTGCCGGAAAGCTGTTGCTTGAATCCATCTGCCATCAGAAAGCAAACCTCATCCAGGGTATTGTGTTTTTCTTTTCTCAGATTACTGATTCTTTGATTGATCAGGAATTCATAATCAACCGGTTGTTCCGGTAACGGTTCCTTCCCGATGGCCACAAGGATGGCTTCATTGTTTTCGATCTCCCGGAGCAGGGGAAAACAGTTATAAAATGTCTTCAACGCCTGTTCCACATCACCCGTTTTTACAAAGTTATCACCGGATTCGATTTTCCTCTTTAACTGCGATGAATTGTCGGCCAGATTTGCCTTACAAGCGTCCAAAAGATCGGTAATCCGGATATAGGCATAGGCATAGACTGCTTTTTTTTTCGGGTCGAACCAGGTTTCCGATTTCAACCCCGAAAGTTGGGCTTCAGAAGTGGAGACACTGGCTTGTTTAAAATGTTCAAGCGATTCTGAATTGAGGTTTTCCAGATTTAATGTCGCTGAACTCGAAATATTGATCCGGATGGTTTCAACCAATTGTGCTTTTGCAAAACCGAGATGTTTCTGACGCAGTTCATCGGTATTGACTGATTTTTTTACGATCTCAGATGAAAATCCGGTAAGGTAGATATTGTCGGGGTATTGGGACTTTCTTTTTTCCGGGTCGGTCCAAGAGGGGGACTGTGAATATCCACTGATGCCGGATAACAGCAGGATAATAAGAACAATGCTATTTCTCATGGGATTTATTCTTCTCTGACAATTCGAAAACCAACATCTGAATAGGTTGCATTGGGTTTGATCCCACGGCGGAATGTAACTTTCAATGTCCCAGGTTTATTCATCCAGCTTCCGCCGCGGGCCACGCGAAGTTCACCCTGGATAGGCCCGGTGGGATCGGAGGTGGGGCTTACCTGGTAATATTTCGGATTGAACCAATCGCTGCACCATTCCAATACATTTCCACTCATATCATAAATACCCAGCTCATTGGGTTGTTTTTGGCCAACCGGATGGGTTGTTTTTTTTGCGTTCATCACGTACCAGCCCGTCGCATTGACATCTTTTCCACCCGCATAGGGCCAATTCATGGTTTTATTCCCGCCCTGAGCTGCATATTCCCATTCCGCTTCGGTAGGTAACCTGTATTTTTTTCCTGTTTTCTGATTCAATGCATTAAGAAATGACTGAACCTCCTCCCAGCTGACCCGTTCCACGGGGCAATCATCACAATTTTGAAAACCGCTGGGATTTGATCCCGTAATTGCTTTCCACTGTTTCTGAGTCACTTCAAATTTTCCGATATAGAAACTTTTCAAGGTTACGGGATGTTCCGATACCATTGCTGTCGATCCCAGACGAGGGGCGCCTGGCCGGGGAAAACCTCCCGGTGAGGGCGGCCCCGATACTTTTTCCCCCATGTTGAAAGTACCTCCCTGGACATATACCAACGGGAGAAAATCGTCGCTGTCATGGATGGGCTCCTTTGATGTGGGCTCAGCGGCAACGATAACCGGAGGCGGAGCCTCTGTTTTTTGTGGTTTCTCCTTCCCCTTTTTCTTCGATTGTTTGGTCGCAGGAGGGGTTGATGAAACCGGTTTTTCAGTCTGATTTGTGATCGGTGTTGCGACTGGGTTTTCTGCGGATTTCACCGGCTGGGAGACGGAAGTCTCTCTGTCGGCCAATTCCGGTTTGGCAGCCGTTGCCCCACCCGAAGAGACGGCGCTGCCCGGGATCGGGAAAACAAAATCGCCTTTATCCAGATTTGGGCTCCTGATTTTTCCATATTGAGGATGTTGCGAATTTTTGGAATAGTTCACAACAGAGCTTTGTAAAAAATCGCCCAATTCGCTTCCGGTCACATAGCCATCTTTGTCTCCATCGGCCTCTCCACCGATAGCTCTGACAAATTGTTCACCAAAAACACTTTTATCCGGGACCATCTCTTCGGCGCTGCCGCTGGTTATGAATTGCCGTACCGGTAAAGTCGTTTTATAATTAATGATGGCAGGCACGGCCCGTGTACTGGTGAACAGAGATCCGGAAAAACAGGCGTCGAAAAGAAAAATAGCATGTTTGGCCTGAAGGCGCCGCGCATATATTTCAATCTGGGCCATTTCCATCGACTGGCTTTGAAATTTGGCCAGGTCATAATTGGGATTGGGTGCGTCAACCGGGACAATATATCCCAGTTCTTCCCCGTAATTTGTTTTGACGGTATAGCCATGGCCGGCGAAATAAAACAAAAGACGGTTATCAACAACCTGTCCGTTTTTCGAAATAAAATCGGTAAAAGCCTTGTCGAGTTCCGACTTGTCAGGATCCATAACCACCTCAACTTTAAAACCATTTTTCTCCAGTGCGGTTTTTACTGTTTTAACTTCATCTTTAACCCCTGGTAACTGAGACCATCCGTTTGAATATTCAGAAACCCCGATGATTAAAGCATAACTGCCCTGATAAAGTGTGGTAGGTTTCCCATCAACCGGTATCTCCACCGCTTTCATTCCCCGGTCCTGGGCTTTCAAGCCCATTCCAAAGAATATAAAAATCAATAGAAGGGAAATATTCGTTTTCATATCAAGTCCGGATTTTTGTTGTGAACTATATTGTTTGTCAAGATTCAAAGATAAGAATAAAATTCGGTTTGTCTCCGAATATATGTAATTTTGTTCACAGGTCAATCTGCTGCTTATGATTTTTAAAAAAAATATCGCAGATTTAACTGTTGTCCGGAATACCCGTTTCAACAATCGTTATTTCATGCTTGATCTTCAGGCGGAAGAACCTTTTTCGGTAATCCTGCCCGGACAGTTTGTTCAGGTACTCGTGGCAGGTTCTCCATCAACGTTTCTTCGCCGTCCGTTTTCCATTCATTCTGTCGATTTCGCCAGCAGGCGTCTCCGGCTGCTGATCCAGATCAAAGGGGAAGGGACGCGGCATCTGTCATTATTAACAGAAGGCGCGAAACTCAATGTGATCTATCCGCTGGGAAATTCATTTTCCTTACCCGTAACAAAAAAAGTACTACTGGTTGGCGGAGGGTGTGGCGTTGCCCCTTTACTCTTTCTTGCGCAGTTTCTCAATCAGCAACATATTCAACCAGTCATTCTGATCGGGTTCCGTACCCGTTCAGAGATGTTTGAAATAGAGGAATATTCAAAATTCGGCCAGCTTCTGATCACCACGGATGATGGTACGGCAGGGGAAAAAGGCCTGGTTGTTGATCATTCCCTGTTCCAGAAAGAGAGACTGGATTTTGGAAAAATTTATTGTTGCGGGCCCGTCCCGATGATGCAATCTGTTGCCCGCATCGCGCAATGGCATAAGGTCGATTGCGAAGTTTCGCTTGAAAATACGATGGCTTGCGGTTTCGGGGCATGCCTTTGCTGTATCACCCCAACCGATAGAGGCAATGAGCGGGTGTGTATGGAAGGGCCTGTCTTTAACACGAAAAGACTCAAATGGCTATGAACGACCTGTCGGTAAATATCGCCGGAATGACCTTTAAAAACCCTGTCACAACGGCGTCGGGCACTTTTGGTTACGGGGAAGAATTTCTGGATTTTCTCGATCCCGGGCAACTTGGCGGAATCTTTGTGAAAGCAGTTACGGGGAAAAACCGCGAAGGGAACAACTATCCCAGGATGGCTGAAACAACAGGCGGGATGTTGAATTCTGTCGGATTGCAAAACAAAGGGGTTGATATTTTCTGTCGTGATATCTACCCAAAGATCAAGACTTTCGATACCCATATTATCGTGAACGTCTCCGGGTCAACAGTGGAAGAATATGTTGAAGTTTCGGAGCGTATCAATGAACTTGAAAAAATTCCGGCCATCGAGTTAAACATCTCCTGTCCCAACGTTAAACTGGGAGGAATGGCCTTCGGGACAATGCCGGATATGGCAAAGGAGGTCACCATCGCTGTCCGGAAGGTCTATAAAAAAATCCTCATGGTCAAACTTTCACCCAACGTAACCCATATTACCGAAATTGCCAAAGCAGTGGTTGACGGGGGTGCGGATGTTATAACCCTGATCAATACCTTGCTGGGAATGGCCATCGATGCCGAACGCCGCCGTCCGGTGCTCTCAACCATAACCGGCGGTTTATCCGGCCCGGCGATAAAACCTGTTGCCCTGCGGATGGTTTGGCAGGTTCACAAAGCCGTACCTGTACCTGTCATCGGGCTGGGAGGGATCATGAATGCCACCGATGCCATTGAATTTATTCTTGCCGGCGCTTCAGCGGTACAAATCGGGACTGCAAATTTCATTGACCCCCGCGTTGGTTTGAAAATCATTGACGGTCTCGGACAATATCTGGAACGCCACCAAATATCAACCATAAAAGAACTCATCGGAGCGCTTAAAACTGAATAAACCCAAATATACCATGAAGAACAAAATATTTCGCATCGTTACTTATGCCTTCCCTGCGGTTCTGGCTTTAACTTTAGCCGGTTATTTTATTATTACCATATTCCCGGCGCCCAAAACCTCCCCATCCACTCCCTGGGTTAAACCCGATCTGGAACCCAACGACTGGATGGCCATGCAGCGGGCCTATCCGTACGGGCAAATCAATCCTTCATCTTATCTGAACGCGGTTCAACAAACCGACGCCCTGATGAAACAAGGGAGCAGCCGTCCAAATTCATGGACTTATGCCGGGCCCGACAATATCGGTGGCAGAATAACCGATATTGAAATTCCTTCTGACAACCCTTCGGTCATCTACCTTGGGGCTTCCACCGGGGGTGTTTTAAAATCGACAAACGCCGGAGCCACTTGGGTCAATCTTTTTGATGATGTCCCGGTCATCTCTGTCGGTGATATTGCCATTGACCCCAACAACAGCCAGGTGATCTGGTGTGGTACCGGTGAAGCAAACTCCTCCAGTTTCAGCTTTCTGGGAAACGGTATCTACAAATCGACCGATGGCGGTGAAAACTGGCAACACACCGGGTTGACCCATTCTGCTTATATCGGAAGGATTGTCGTCGATTATTCCAATTCAGACCGTATTTTTGCCGCAGCCTGCGGAAACCTGTTCACCACCAATGATGAACGGGGTATATACCGAAGCGTGAATGGTGGGCAGAGTTGGGAGCAGGTACTTTTTTTAACCGATTCTACTTCGGGCATCGACCTGGTGCAACACCCCGTCAATCCACAGATATTATATGCAGCCATGTGGGAAAGGGCACGTGGTTTATCCTATCGCCGATCATTCGGCGCTTCCTCTGGCATCTGGAAAAGCATCGATGGCGGGGATACCTGGAGTGAGCTTACATCCGGACTTCCTACAGGCAACACCAAAGGAAGGATTGGGCTGGACATTGCCGCTTCGAATCCCGAGATCCTGTACGCTTTTTATGACCTGCCCGATGGTGAAGTAGGCGTCTATAAAACCTTAAACGGAGGACAATCCTGGTCCCGGACAAACGATGGCGCCCTGGCGGGAATGAACAGTAATTTCGGATGGTATTTCGGCCAGATCAGGGTCGATCCTTCAAACTCAAACCGGGTTTTTGTCATGGGTGTCGATATGTTTAGGAGCGAAAACAGTGGCACAAGCTGGAGTAATGTTTCGGGTTGGGATATGCATGTGGACCATCATGCCATGCAGATAAACCCCCTGAATGGCTCTATCATTACCGGGAATGACGGAGGGTTGTACACCAGCGCAAACCATGGGTCAAGCTGGACCAAAATCAACAACCTGCCTCTGACACAGTTCTATGCCATTGATATTGATTATCTCCATCCACAAAGAATATATGGAGGTACTCAGGACAACAATACGATCCGGACATTGACAGGCGGTACCAGTGACTGGGAGGCAATCCTGGGAGGTGACGACATGTACACGTTGGTTGATTATACCAATTCCAATACAATTTATGCTGAATATCAATGGGGAAACCTTTACCGTTCGACCAACGGAGGTTCAAATATGACCTATATAGCCGATGCGATGTCGGGCGATCGCGTCAACTGGTCAGCGCCTCTTGCCATGCATCCCCAAAATTCGTCGATTCTCTATTTCGGGACCTACCGAATTTGGAAATCAACCAATAAAGGAACATCGTGGCAGGCTGTCAGCCCCGATTTAACCGGAGGGGTCAACGACTATTTCTATACCATCACCACCATCGCGGTTTCCCCGGTTGATCCGGCCATTGTTGTGGCTGGTACCGGCGATGGGAAGGTACACGTTTCTGTCAACAACGGACTGACATGGCAGAATATTTCCAACGGACTGCCCAACCGTTGGATCACAAGGGTGGTACCCAGTCCGTTTAACTCCCAAACCATTTATGCAACAATCTCCGGATTTCGTTGGGATGAGCCGCTTCCACATGTTTTTAAATCGGTGGACCTGGGACAGAATTGGACGGAAATCACAGGGAACCTTCCGGAATTCCCGGTCAACGATCTTGTCATTGACCCTGATTTTCCGGGAAGGATCATCGTGGCTACCGATGCTGGTTTATTCGGCACCATCGACGATGGACAAAACTGGGCATGGATATGGCATGGATTGCCCGCCGTCCCCGTTTGTGCACTCAAAGTACATCTGCCGACAAGGACAATCGTTGCAGGGACTTACGGATTATCCTGTTTTAAAGCCAGCCTTGATGAAATCCTGACAGGGATTGTACCCTCCGGAAACCGGGAGAAAATTGCCATTTCCGTTTCCCCGAATCCTGTGTTGAATGAAGCTTCCGTCCTGTTTTATTTACCACAAAAGGAACAAATCAGGATTAAACTCTTCAATATTAAAGGAGCGTTGATTAAAACAATCAATTGCGGGGCCTTATTACAAGGCCGGCATCAAATTCCGATAAATAATAATTCCTTTGATGATAATTCTTCCAGTGGCATCTACCTCCTTGTAATAGAAGGAGATAATTTCATTGGTTCAACAAAAGTCGTCAGGATATAATTTTCGTACCGTTCTTATTACAATCCAATCCTTAAAACAAATCCAATGAAAAAACACGCTGTTCTTCTTCTTGTAATTATGATATTTGCAACCATCTCCTGTCGGAAAACAACCCCTGATCCACCTGAACCAAAGCCATTTACAACATTTATATTAAATGGTTTCGAGCAACATTTCCCCTATGCTTCAAGCTTTTCCAAGGATTTCTGTACCTCTTCCACCTATTGCTGCAGGTTTTTTAATGTGGACGAAGCGACCAGCAAGCAGCTTAAAATCGGGATCCCCGGAGATCCGGTTGTCGGACATATTTATCATACCGGGGAATATCGTTTTTCGTGCTTTTATATTGACGCAAATTTAAAACGGTATGACCTGGCAACCGCTCCATTTATCGTTGTTTTTTCATTATGGGAAGGACAAGGGGGATGGGCAAAAGGGAGCTTTTCGGGATGGATGAAATCTGCTGAAGGCGATTCGATTTATTTTAATAATGGTTTCTTTCAGAATAAAATCTGGACGCTGGTACCCTAAGCATGGATTGAATGGCCTTGCTTAAGAAAAGCCATATCAGTTCCGGCCGGTTTTATAAAATAATAACCTCCGGTTCTAAAATGATACCAAAACGGGAAGAGACGGATTGGATGATCTGATCCATGATGTCAATGATTTGCAACCCGTTTGCAGTTCCATAGTTGACCAGTACCAAGGGCTGACCGGGATAAACCCCTGCATCCCCGTTCCGGTAACCTTTCCAGCCACATTGTTCAATCAGCCAGGCAGCAGGGATTTTTACCTTTGCTTTTTCTTTTATTGCCGTTTCCGGATACTCCTTGTGCGCATGTTCCGGATGCCAGGGCATGGCAGGAAATTGTTCCAAAAGAAACGACAGTTGTTCTTCCGAAAGGATTGGGTTCTTAAAAAAACTACCGGCATTCCCTATGGAGTCGGGATCGGGGAGTTTTCTTCGACGGACTGCACACACGGCATCCCGAACATCAGAAATCCCAGGTCGAAGGATCCCCTGCTCTTTAAGTTCTTCCCGGATCGGGCCATAATCAAGTTTAAGAAAACTTGTATCTGATGGACTGAAAGCGGAAGTTTTACGAAGCCTGAATGTTACCTCAAGTATGATTATCCCGTCTTTCAGCGATTTTTTAAAAATGGTGTCCCGGTATCCAAAATCACATTGGGCATTGGTAAACCGGCGCTGGATCCCCGTCGCGATGTCAACAAAGTGGACCGATTCAATCCGTTCACCAACTTCCACGCCATATGCCCCGATATTCTGAATGGGCGCTGCCCCGACTGTCCCCGGAATCAGGGAGAGGTTTTCCAAACCGGCATATCCCCTTTCAACGCAGAACTGAACCAATCCATCCCAGCGTTCACCCGCCTGGGCAGTTACCTCAACAAACTCCCGGTCGATATCACGGACCTCAATTCCGGTCGAACAAATCCTGACCACGAGTCCATCAAAATCCTTTGTGAATAAGATGTTACTTCCTCCTCCAAGGATAAGAAGCGGCATCCGTATCATACTCCGGTAATGAAGAAGGGCCAGTATTTCGTCCCGGGTTGTTGGTCCGACAAAATATCTGGCCATAACGTTCATCCCAAAGGTATGAAAGGGTTTGAGGGGAATTTTCTGTTCGAGATGCATCGTGAAAAGTAAACATCAAAAATAATCCATTTGATCATAACAATGGAGGAAAAGGACTATTTTTGTAGATAATGAATATTAGAACTGAAATGGAAACCGGGAGGATGAACCCTGAAAAACATGCCATCGTTTCGGTAACCAACGACCTGACCACAGACCAGCGTGTGGACAGGACGTGCCAGACTTTGGTTAAAGCTGGTTATAAAGTACTCCTGACCGGAAGGATCCGCCCAGACAGCAAAACACTGACTCCCAGAAACTACCAGGTTCGACGGTTGCGACTTCTGTTTGAAAAAGGCCCGCTATTCTATGCAGAATTTAATATCCGGCTCTTCTTCTTCCTCATCTCCCATCCATCCGATTTACTTGTTTCAAATGACACCGACACCCTTCCTGCCAATTTTCTTGCTCATAAACTACTACTTCTTTCATATTCCCTGAACAAACTCCTTTTTAACCAAAAAAAATCGGTCCAACCTCTCCTGTTGCACGACTGTCATGAATATTTCAGTGGGGTCCCCGAACTTACCGGAAGAAAGACTGTGATCGCTATCTGGAAATGGATGGAAGACCGTATTTTCCCTAAACTTCAACATGTTATTGCAGTAAATCATTCTGTGGCAGAACTTTATATTCGGGAATACGGAATTAAAATACAGATTATCCGCAATGTCCCTTTCCGGAAAAATGGAACCGACATCAATTCCAAACATGGCCTTGATATCCGGGATGGGCAGAAAATAATTATTTATCAGGGAGCGGTTAATATTGACCGGGGGCTGGAAGAGGCAATTCTTGCCATGCAATATCTGAAGACCGATGCACTCCTGATTATTGCAGGCGCCGGGGATATTTTTTCCCGGCTGCAAAATTTCATTTCAGAGCTTGGGTTGAAAGATAAGGTCCTGCTTACCGGGCAGATCCCGTTCCGGGAGTTGCATGCATTAACGATTAAAGCTGATCTGGGCCTTTCCATAGAAAAGGATGTCTGTATCAATTATCGCTACTCCCTTCCAAATAAATTTTTAGATTACATCCAGGCCCGGGTACCGGTTTTAGTCTCCCCTTTCCCTGAAATGAAGGCCATCGTTGACCATTACCATCTCGGAACTTACATTGAAAGCCACGATCCGGAGAGGCTGGCTGCCCAAATCGACAGGATCCTGAATGACCAGGAAGGGTTAGATGTTTATAAAAAAAACCTGGAATTGGCAGCAACCGTTCTTTGTTGGGAAAACGAAGAGGGGACCCTCTTGCAATTAATCGATGAAATTGAAAAAAATCAGACTGAACCTTGAAACCCAACCTGCATATCATTTCCTTCGATATCCCGTTCCCTGCAAATTACGGAGGGGTAATCGATGTTTTTTACAAGATCAGGGCGTTGCATGATGCAGGGATCGGGATTCATCTTCATTGTTTTGAATACCGGCGTTTACCTGCAACTGAGCTGGAACCATATTGTACAGACATACATTATTATCCACGGGCAACCGGGATATTGCCCAACCTATCCGTTAAACCCTATATCGTTACCAGTAGGATGAATGCGGATTTAATAGGGAACCTGCTTCGTGACCATGACCCCATCTTATTTGAAGGCCTTCATACCTGTGGGATTATGACCGATAAACGGCTCCGGGGGCGCTTTTTAATATATAGGGAGAGCAACATTGAACATCATTATTATTTTCATTTGATGAAGGCGGAGAAAAACATCGGGAAAAAATTCTTTTTTTTCATCGAGGGTATCCGTTTGCATGCTTTCCAGAAAGCGCTTCGCCATGCCTCCCTGATGCTCACCGTATCGCAGGAAGACACATTTTACTTACAATCGAAATTTCCCGGAAAAAAGATTGAATACCTTCCCAGTTTTCACCGTGACAACGAAGTACATATCCTCCCCGGTAAGGGAACCTATGCCCTTTACCAGGGAAAACTTTCGGTACCTGAAAACAATACAGCAGCCGAATTTCTCATCAGAAATGTATGGAAAAACGAGTTCCCCGAGCTGGTCATTGCCGGACTTGACCCACCCGGATGGCTTATTAAATCAATACAGGCAAAACCCAATATCCGCCTTGTTCCCAACCCTTCTGATGATGCGATGACCCGTCTGATCCGGAATGCCCATGTCAATATCATGGTCACTTTTCAATCAACAGGATTGAAACTGAAACTTCTGAATGCTTTGTTTAATGGCCGTTTTTGTCTGGTTAACCCCACCATGGTCGTCGGAACATCTTTGGCTGACTTATGCACCCTGGCAACAACACCCGGAGATTTTCAGGAAAAACTCACCGGGTTGTTTAATGAAGAATTCGGTGATGAAAAGATTCAACAACGTCAATCCATTTTAAATCTGTATCATTCCAACCAAAAGAATTGTAAAGTGTTGCTGAATGTATTAACTTTGTCAGAATGTTCAGCTTGATTAAAATTTTAAAATCCTGATTTTATGAAAAAGATTCTGATCCCCGTTGATTTTTCCGGACATACCGATATAACCTGTAAGTATGCACTTGAATTGGCCAGGGTTTATGGCGCTGAGATTAAACTTTTTCATACCTATTTCGATCAGATTATCATTGCCGATACCAGTTTCCCCGACACCCTTGACATGAGTACCATTTACAATGAGGAGCTCATGAAAGAGATCCATCATCAGTCAATCAGGAATATGGAAGAACTTTTTTCGAAAGTGGAGGCTCAAATCCAAAAAGAACAAATCGGGAATGTTACAGTGACAACAACAGTCACCGGCGGTGAAATTGAAAATGAGCTCAGGGAAATCTGCCGTGAATTTCATCCCGACCTTATGGTGATGGGAACCACAGGCAGAGGAAATAACATCAATGTTTGGGGAAAAGTTTCGACCTATATCATCGACCATGCTAAATTTCCTGTACTAACCGTCCCGGAAATGAAGGTGTATCGCGGCTTTAACAACATCATGTTCACCTCCGACCTCTCCGCGTCAAATGCAGCTTCCATCGAAGAGATACTGCGACTGTTCAGCCCCTTTACTTTTAAACTTAAAGTAGTCCATTTTGTAACAAAAGAAAAAAACCCCGATGTATTTGACCGGATGAAAGCCCTACAGATGAAATTTGGAAAAGAAGAAAAAAACAACATCATCTCTTTCGAAGTGATGGAATGTATGGATGACAATCAAAAGACTGTAGACATGTATGTTGAGAAAAATAAAATTGACATGATCGCCTTTCAGCCCCACAAACACAGTCTGTGGTATATGTTTTTTACGAAAAAATTAACAAAGAAAAACTTGTTTGCCACCAACATACCGCTATTGGCAGTACCTTCCGGAGATTGATCATCACCGGGCCTTTATCCGTTTGTAGTTTTCATATTTAAATATCTCCCATCCCCGGTTCAAGGGGCCATTCCCGTCGGATTGTTCAAAGTCAAAGACGGTCCCAAGGATGGTCATACCGGATTCCCTGATACAATCAGGAAAATTGGTCCCATAGGTTTTTAATGCCGTAAGAAAATAGACTGCCAGGTCGAATCCTTCAAAAGCCAACTGTGGAGGGTCGGTTTTATATATCTGCTGATATCGCTGCACAAATTTTTTGACATCCGGATTGGTGTAATCGATAAAAAAGGAAGTAGCCATATGCGTGTTTAAACCAACAAGATACTCTGTTTCCAACCCTTTCAGGCTTTCCCATAAAGGAAGCCCGATTAATGAAATGTTGTAATCACCCAGAAACTGATATAAACGGCGGGTGATATCAAAGGCATTGGCGGTGTTGTCAGAAAAAGCGATCAGCCAGTTTTCATGCTCCTTCGACAGCCGTGCCATAAGGGCCTCCTGCCCTTCAACAACCTGTACATCCAGGTTTTTTTCATAGCAGGCGGTTTTTAATTGCTCCAAAGCAGCAACGTCGCTGAATTTTGAGTTTCTGACAATCAATACCCGACCATTTGTACGCTCCGCTGCCAAATAGGAGGCAACCTGGGGATATAAAGCCTTTATGGATGGTTTGACCTTAATCACCATCGGGTTCCCAAAAGTAATCTCATCCCTTTCTGATATGGGATTAACCAAACCAATGTTGTTCTTTTTTGAAAAATTTGCAACCAATTCAAAATTCTTAATATAAAGTAAACCAACTATTAAATCCATTTCTAACATTTCAGGCTTTGCCAGCAGCAACATTGTTTCAACCGTATCCCTGCCAACATCATAAACCCTGAGCCTGAAATGCATCCCTGATCTTTCAAGTGAATCCAGGGCAATGCGGAACCCCTCATAAAATGGTAAAAATTGAAAAGAGAGATGCGTTTCCAGTATATCCCGATCGGGATTCTCAGCATCGATCCCATCCACTTTATCGAGGCACAGAGGGAGCATCAATGCAACGTTGTAAACGGTTTTCTTTGATGTTGCATCTGTCCAGCAGGGTATAACAGGCCGGATAATTGTATCGGGCTGGAAGGTTATTGGCTCCGGTTTTGGCTCCGGTTTTACCTCAGGATTTAGCTCAGGTTTCAGTTCAGGTTTCGGTTCAGGTTTTGGCTCGGGTTTTGGCTCGGGTTTTGGCTCGGGTTTTGGCTCAGGTTTTACTTCAGGCTTTTGTTCAGGTTTTTTATCAGATACCGGAATTTTAATTTTTTGATCCGCTTTAATACCCTCCTTCACGCTGGGGTTTTCGAGGATAATGAGATTGACTTCAACGCCATAGGCCTTGGAGATCATATAAAGGGTCTGTCCGCGTTTGACGGTATGGATATAATAATCCTTTCCATCCAATGTCTGAATAACGGATGAGCGCACCTGTTTCAATTTCTCCGGGGTTGTTTGCGAAAAACAGGAAACAGAGAAGCTAAGAAAAATTAAAAAACTACCAAATAAGAGCCATTTCCTCATTGCAAACCCATTTTATCATGTTAGAAAAATCATTTCCATTTTGCCAGGTGTTAATGGTTGTCTTCCTCTTGCTGTTTTATATCCCGCTACTCCCACTCAATGGTAGCGGGAGGTTTGGAACTGATATCATAAACCACCCGGTTAACGCCTTTGACTTTATTGATAATATCGTTGCTGACTTTTGCCAGGAATTCATGGGGCAGATGGGCCCAGTCAGCAGTCATACCATCGGTTGAGGTTACCGCACGCAAGGCAACAACATTTTCGTATGTACGTTCATCTCCCATTACCCCAACCGTCTGAACCGGTAACAACACCGCGAAAGCCTGCCAGACAGTGTGGTACAGGCCTTGTTCCCTGAGCATGGAGATAAAAATATCGTCCACTTCCTGTAGCAACTTCACTTTTTCACGGTCGATATCACTGAGGATGCGCACAGCTAATCCGGGGCCCGGGAACGGATGGCGCGCCAAAAATTCATCTTCAAGGCCGAGGGTGCGCCCGACATTTCGAACTTCGTCTTTAAAGAGGGTATTTAATGGTTCTATTATTTTTAACTTCAGATAATCGGGAAGCCCACCCACGTTGTGATGTGATTTGATGGTTGCCGAAGGGCCTTTTACAGAATGCGATTCGATGACATCGGGATAGATTGTCCCCTGTGCAAGCCATTGAATGCCGCTGATTTTATGAGCTTCGGTTTCAAATACATCAATAAAGGTTTTCCCGATAATCTTACGTTTTTTCTCAGGATCGGTAATCGTTTTCAGCGCATCAAGAAACAATTCACCGGCTTCGACGCCGGTTATATTCAATTCCAGTTTCCGATAGCGTTCCATTACCTTGCTATATTCATTTTTTCGAAGCAACCCGTTATCAACGAATATGCAATAGAGGTTATGCCCGATGGCCTTGTGCAACAACATGGCTGTGACTGAAGAATCGACGCCTCCCGATAACCCCAGGACAACCTTATCGTCCCCGAGTTTTTTCTTCAGTTCCGCGATGGTTGTTTCCACAAACGATCGGGGTGTCCATGATTGAGTGCACCCGCAGATACCGGCTACAAAATTTTTCAGTAAGGTTGAACCCTCTGTCGTATGATACACTTCCGGGTGGAACTGAATACCAAAGGTGTTTTCACCTGTAATCCGGTAACCTGCAAATTCCACATCGGAGGTGCTGGCGATGGTTTTAAATCCGTCAGGAATGCTGAGAATCGTATCGGCGTGCGACATCCAAACCTGTGTTCCGCGGTCCATTCCTTTCATCAGGCTGCTGAGCGGGTCAATAAAAGAAAGGTTTGCCCGGCCATATTCACGGATCCTTGATGGCGCTACCGCTCCTCCCGATGATTGGGCAAGATATTGTGCCCCGTAACATATACCCAAGACAGGGAGCTTTCCCCGGATCTGTGACAAATCCGGTACAGGGGCATCTTCATCCCTTACCGAAAAAGGACTTCCGGAGAGGACGACCCCTTTAAAGCGGGTATTCAAACCATTCGGGTCGGGAAAATGGTTATAGGGGTATATTTCGCAGTAAACATTCAGCTCCCGGATACGACGGGCAATAAGCTGGGTATATTGAGAACCGAAATCCAGAATTAATATGGTTTCTTGCATCTTACAAATATAAAAAGAAAAATTTATCGCAGGAGGTTGGCTTCGTAATGTGCAGAATTTCCAACTGCATCGGTAACGATTAAAACAAAATGATTTTTCCCGCTTTTTATCCGGTCATCAAAGGAATAGGTTAAAAGATTGTTTTTCTGGTCATAATCCATCAGGATCCATTTCCCATTGAGCGTACCCCGGTAGGATTGGATACCTGAAAGATTGTCGGAAATTTTCATCTGTATGTCCGATTGCTTTCCGACATTTTTATTCTTGAAGATATTGATGGCGCGGATTACCGGTGGAACAGTATCAACGGCGACCGTAAAATTTCCAAATTCCCGGATACGGGTTGTGGCCCAGCCGTTTTCAACTTTTCCGCCCCGGCTGATAAAAAGGCCTGTCTCTTCGAGGGAAACAATCAGCGCTTTGCCCTGCAGTGGCGCCGGCAACCTGTTTGCCCTGATGGAAAGGGTGCAAAATGTATGTAACGGAGTATATGGATTGTGGATGTGATGGAGATCGGAATACGAGCCCTGAACAGGATCGGTGACATAATAATTAAAGGGGAGGTCTTCGTATAACGCTTCTGCCGGAATATCAAATCTGATCCCGGGCCGTTCGAAATGGTTTTCCTGTTTACAGAAGAAAGTTTGTACCGCCTGGTTGCCGGTTGATCCTGACAATGGGTTACGGCCGGATGGAGGGACGCTCTTAACCCAGAAAGTAAGGAGACTGAAATTTCCAAGATCATCGGTTACCTTATACCGGATTTTGTGGATGCGGGTATCGGTAAAAGCAACCACTCCCCGGTTTTTCACTCCCTGGTAAACCTCAAGCCGGTTATTGGGAGCAATGTAGGAACGCTGAATTTTATGTTTGCTCCTCAAATAAGCTGAATAATCCATGAGGCTGTTTACATAGCGGGTCTGAGAGAAAGCAAACCGGTCGATGTGTTGTGAAAAAATTTCCGAACCATCTACGGTAAGTTCGATATTGTTAGCGCCGGTTTTCAACCCTCCGTCGGCATGATCGGATGTTTCAATTCCAAAAAAAACATTCCCGGAAACTTTTATTGTGTCGTTATTTTTTACACCGTAACCACTTCCTTTGGCTAAAACCGGAAGCAGCAACTCCGCTTGTTTACCGTTCACCAGGGCATTTTCATCCCAGGGATAAATTTTCAGGTAGGTGATTTTGGGAGGTATCCGGTCGTTTGTTCCAAGACCAAAAAGGAGTGGATCGATAACCTCTTGTGTCCTGGTATCCCTGATTTCAAAATGGAGATGTGGTCCGGAGGAAGAACCGGAATTGCCTGAATATGCGATCAGGTCACCCTTTTTAACCTTAAGCTGGTCTGCGGGAACTTCCTTGTCAAGGGTAAAAGATTCCTGTTTATACTGTTGCGACCTGATCCACGATGCCGTAGCGCCGGTACAGGATTTCAGATGGCCGTAAACCGAGGTATAACCATTGGGATGTGCGATATACAGCGCTTTTCCGAATCCCACGGGAGAAATATTCACCCTGGTAACATAACCATCAGCGATGGCATATACAGGTTTGCCCTGAACGCCCTGCGTTCGGATATCAATCCCTGAATGAAAATGATTTTGCCGTAACTCTCCAAAGGATCCGGAAAGTGAAAGGGGAAAATTAACCGGTGAACGGAAATATCCCTTCGGATATTTACCCTGCCCCGACAAGGATTGCCATAAACAGGTAAAAAGCAATATCAGGGATACGACAATTTGTTTCCGCATGAATTATCGGACCGGTAAAAAAGAGAACTTTTCGGAATAATCGAGCATCTGACCGGTATAATCGTCCGGATAGGAGATCAGGATATCCGTGATGGTATCCGCTTTGATTACCTGTGTATAAACCGGGTTGATAAATCCCGTGTAGGGGGCGATATTCAGTTTCTCATAACGTTCCAGGATTTCCTTATGAAGGATTGGATCCACTTTGATTCCATAGGTTTCCACAAGCTCTTTGGCAGCCTGATAATCACCTTCAGAAGTAATCCGTTGCACGATATTCAGCAATTCACCGAATTTTTCACGAAGTTTATCATAATCGTTAATCCTGAAATAGGTTTTCCCCTCTTTTGAAACTTTCTCAATGATGTTATCCGCTTTCCCTTTTTCATAAACCCAGTGAGCTATCAATGAACGGTCGCGCATGTGGGCCTGCTCAATCGTTTTTCCGGGTTTGATGCGGACCAGTTGGGTCATCAATCCATTTCGGATGTAACCGTCATATTCGGCTTTTGCAACCTCTGCATCGGGGATCAACCCCAAAGTTATCATTACAGTGTCTTTCAGATAATAGAGGGCAAAAAGGTCGGCGCGTGATTCTTCGATGGCAGAATGGAAATTTTTGAGGGCCTCCCCGGTAATCCCGGGTTTGAGTTGTCCTGAACCATGACCAAGACATTCATGAAGATCGGTAGTCAGATTGCCTGCCAGGTGACCATATTTTTTAGCCCGGTCAATCTCCTCCTGACTGAAAGCAAACTCTTCGATGAACCCGTTTCCAAGGGAAGCCTGGTCATAAGCATAGGTTATGTTGTCCATGGTCACCGACTTTGACCCGTACTCTTTTCTAATCCAGTTGGCATTGGGCAGGTTGATACCGATGGGGGTCGTTGGATAACAATCGCCCCCGAGTTGTGCAACGGTAATGACTTTTGCCGAAACACCCTTAACTTTTTTCTTCCGGTACTCGGGCGCCACCGGTGAGTGGTCCTCGAAATACTGGGCGTTGCTGCTGATTATCTGAGTCCTCTTTGTGGCTTCAATATCTTTAAAATTAACCACCGATTCCCAGGTTGCCTTCATGGCCATTGGATCGCCATAAACTTCGATAAAACCATTGACAAAATCCACCCGTGAATCGTCGGTGACCCAGGCGATGTTGTATTTGTCCCAGGTCACAAGATCCCCCGTTTGATAATAGCGAATCAGTTCTTCGATGACCTTTTTCTGGTGCGGCGATTCGGCTACTGTGGCTGCTTTTTCGAGCCAGGAAACGATTTGCACGATAGCAGGCGAATACAAACCTCCAACCCGGTAAGTTTGCTCCGAAATTTCTCCGTTTTCCCGGATCAGTTTGGAATTCAAACCATAAGCAACCCTCAGATCCCTTCGCTGTTTTGCATCCTCCTTTTTCCGATTGTCATAATAGTTTTCAACATCGGCCTGATTGACCCCTTCATAGAAATTGACAGCGGACGCCAGCACCATATCCGTTGAAGGGTCCAATGTCAAACGCTTTGGGGCAATGGTCCCATCAAAAATCAAGGGAGAAACCTCAGCAATAAATGCTTCGGTCGATTGTCCCTCATTCATGGGTATAAGCTCTTTTCCGGTTCCCTGAACCAGGATTTGAAAATAAGCAGGTGAAAACCCGGGCGTTAGTTTATCGGCAGAATTATGGTGATGGATCCCGTTACAAAACCATATTTGCTTTAGATAAACCACAAAATTTTTAAAATCTTCTGTCTCCTTATCTCCCGTATAACCCTTGTAAATCGCCTCCAATGTTTTCCGGATCAGCAGGTTGTACTTATAGTTCTGATCAAAGGTAATATCCCGTCCGCATAAAGCAGCCTGTCCCAGATAATAAACCAGTTTTTTCTGGTCAAGCGAAAGGCTGTCAAAGCCGGGGACCTGGTACCGCAATATTTTGGAATCGGCAAACTGCTCCACCAATACCTTAAACTCTTTTTCTTCCGTTGCTTCCTTCTTAATTCCGCCCGGATTGCATGAAGATATAATAATTGCTGTCGCCATGATAAAAAAAGTGCTGAGTTTATTCATAAAATTAACAATTTTAGATTTTTAACGATTACCTTATCCTCCCGGCTGCATCCCCAACCCAGCATCCACAATGATCTTTCCGTCGAAAACTGGAACGACATGTGTTGAATCTGGCGTGAAAGAGTAAGGGATTACATCATCAAGTCCCAATTTCCCCAACCGGTGCCGATGGGCGGCTTTTTCAATATAGGAAAGAATATCTGCCTGTGCCAGCTTCCACAAATCCATGGCAGCCATGGCTGAATCGCAATGGGACTGAAACAGGGGAGTTTTAAGAAGTTTTTCGGTCAGCGCCCCGGCAAAAAGAGCATCTTCGAGGCAAAATTTATTTTTCCATCCCGAACAGAGGATTACAACGTTTTGTTCCTGACGGTTTAACCACCCGGTTAACGCGCTGATATTGGTGAATGCCCCGATCGCTATGGTGCCGGCATGCTGGGCCATGGCCAGTGCGCGGGTGCCATTGGTTGTACAATAAACCAGGGTTTTCCCTCCAATGGATTCAGGTGTAAACTGGAAGGCAGAGTTCCCGAAATCGGCAAAATCGAGTTTTTTCCCATCCTGTTCCGATGCCACGAGAAAACCCTGCGATTTCAAGTTCTTTGCTTCTTCTAATGTTGCTACCGGGATGATGGATTGAACTCCGTTTTCAAAAGCGGCACAAACAGAGGTAGTAGCCCTGAGAATATCAACCAGAACGACAATAAAGTCCTGCTTGGTTAAAATCTCAGGATAGAGGGCGGGTGAAAAACAGACCTCAACCGTGCGTGGGGATTCATTAGAAATCAACATAGTCCTTAATAGAAAACGACTTCACACTTTTGTCCCAACGCTTTTTTCAATTTATCGGCTTTTTTCTGGGAAACTTTGGTATTGAACATTTTTACCGATTCCAGGTCTGACATATTTTCAAGTACATCAATGCTGCTGACTTTTGTATTAAAAAATTCAAGGACCCGTAACTTGCGAAGTTTCTGAAGGTATTTAAGGCTTTTTACAGGGGTTCCGTTAAATTTCAGGATCTCCATTTGCATCATATTCTGAAGGGCCAGCAGATCTTCCACCTGTGTATTCGAAAAATCGAGCTCCTTCAGGTTGGGTAATCCCATGACGGGCCCCAGGTCACTGATGGGGTTATTCGGACATCGAAGGGCCTTCAGTGTTGTCATTTTTGTTACCGGGGTAAGCTGACCTACTTTGGTCCCCGAAAACTGAAGTTCCTCAAGCCTTGTCAGATGGAGCAGCGGAGTAAGATCGGAAATCCGGAAATTATCTGAAATAACCACTTTCCTCAGGTTGGTGATTTGCTGCAATTGAATTTTATCCGGCACGCCTGAAACATTCAATGTCGTAAAAAAAATTTCTTTCCATGGTTGCTCAAGCTGATTCCACCAGGAAGAGTTATCGGAAGTTTGAAAAACCAGCATTGCTCCCTGGTTTTTATCGGCAAACCGGTTGGCGTCTGCAAGGTTTATGGGTGTATTATCGGCCAAAACCAGTTTTAATGCCGTCAAACCGTAAAGCGGACTAAGATCTTCAACCTCGGTGTTGTCGATCTGAAGTATCTCAAGATTCAAGAGGCCCGATAACGGTTTTAAATCTGAAATTTTGGTATTATCGGCATTGATCACGGTTAAATCTGTAAGTGGTTCCAATGGAGACAGGTTATCGATCGAGGTACTCTGACACTGGAGGTTTTTCAACATGATAAAGCGGGTCAGTGGTTCCAGTGAAGTAACTGTAGTCCTCCCATTGATATTGATGCTATCCGTTAGAACCAGTCTGTGCAGTTGTTCTGAGGTTGGGGGATTTGAAACATCCACATAAAATGAAAAAAGTTTTTGCCATTCGGGTGATAATCCCGACCACCACTTCGCCAGGGCCACAGATTGATAAACCAGCGAAGCGCCGGGATGTGCTTTTAAAAAAGCCCTGACTTCGCTATCGGTGACCAGGGATTGGTCGCAAAATACTTTTTTCAGACCGGTCAGATCATTTAATGGCTTCAGGCTAACCACCCGGGTACTATCAAAGAAAAGAATATAGAGTTTGCTAAGGTTTTTTAAATCGTCCAGGCTGTTCACCGGTGTTCTGGAAATATTCAGCAATTCCAGGTTGACCAGTCCCGAAAGTGGCGTAAGATCGTGGATGGCTGTCTGATTAAGGCGCAAATCTTTTAAAGAAATTGTTTCTTTTACAGGTTCAAGTGAAGTTGCCTGGGTATTGCTGATATCAAGCGCTTCTAAAGCGGGGAACACGGAAAGGATACCAAAGTCGGTTATCTGTGTGCCTTTGATTTTCAGATTATGAAGGTTGGTACAATACCGGAGCGGTTCAAGGGCAGTTACTGAAGTGTTTGATACATCGAGCGATTCGAGGTTGTTCAGGTTACGCAGTGGCATCAGGTCGCTGACCGGGGTACCGGAAAGGTTAACAGCCGTAAGTTCAGTCAGTTTATTTAAAGGTTCCAGATTGGAAATCATGGTGTTTCCGGAAATATCAATGGAACTCCGGTGTGTAATTTGCCCCAGGAAGGTATAAAACAGGCCACCGTCGATGGGGGTGGGAACTCCATTCACCATGGCAACAGTATCGTTATAACTTTCAATTTTCAGTAAGGGAAGCTTATTCTCAAACACCATATCCTTTGCAAGAATATCTTTCCATCCCTGAGAAAGGGTATTCCACCAGTTGCGCAAATCATCCTTTTCGTTGAGCTTTGTCGTATAAACACTCACAATTTTAAGCTGTTGTTTTAAGCTGTCATAATTAAACTCTATATACCGTACTTTGTTTGAGTTGACTGAATCCCCGTTCAGGTTTATCCCTTTCAGGTTTCTGTTGGCAGTAGCTTTAAAATAGGTCAATCCCTCCTGATTGGACAGGAGGCTGACATCCTGGACTGAATAGGTAAACCTGGCGCCTTTAAAAAAGAAATCGACATCGCTCAGATAGGCAGGCATGTCTTTATATAAAGGGACCAACCGGTTATCATCAAGATCATCCTCCACCTGAACCTCTTCATCCCAGCAAAATTTCAGGTAACTCTGGGTTATAATGGTTTGTTTTTCGCTGACCGGATTGCGTTTATCGGCCAGGAAGTTCAGTGTACTTTCATAAAATTTCACCAGGGGGATAACCTGTAATTTAAAAGTATCGAGTTTACTTTCGGGAATTATACCGGCATGATGCTTATTTGATTGGGCGTCCGGCGAGGCAGCCGGTTTTTGTTTTGTGGTAACTGCCGGTTTCTTGCCCTGTGGTTTTTTCTTCTGGGCCATGACAGGGGCCATTAAGAGAAGCGCTAATAAAACCAGCAGAATGTATCTGTTTCTCATGCAATATTAATTTAATTGTGTATAATGCCCGATTAAATCCTTCTTTTCTGCTTCATCAATCCGCAGGATATTTGAGATCAACCAACCAGAATTCAAGTTATTCCGATTGAAATATGAGACTTCAAAATACCAGTTTGGTACCTGAAAAACATGGAATTTGACATTGTTCACGGAAACAAAACTGAGGTTTCCATTTTTCATCTCCATCACAAAGAGCGACAGCATATCGGGATGGTACTTATTTTCAAGATAATAATCGAGGTTTCCGGGATCCTTAAAAACTTTATGCAGGTTCATAAAATCAAGTTCATGGCTCATCGGATGAATGAAATATTTCAGGTTGGCCGTATCGTTGACATGGATAAAAAATTGCTCGAACAGGTCAAAATAAACATTTGAAAAAACCCATTTAAAGCCTCCGTTTTGTTTTTCAATCCTCAGAAAGAGAATAAGGTCCCGCTTCTCCTTTTTATAAGTAAAAGTTGCTGAAACCTCTGCGAACCAGGAATTATCGTGAAAATCAAGGAATACCGGATTGCTTTTGCGAAGCGCTTCCTCAATGAAAACAAATTTCGCATCGTCACTGATCGAAGTATTGGATTGATCGAACAGCATATGTAAATAACTCTTTCTTGCTTTCAGATCATGATAGCCGGGATCGCCCGGATATAACCTTTGTCCCCGGATATCTTCTTCTCCGTTAAATCGTAAAAAAAACTGGTTCATCTGTTTGGTCTGGGCATAAAAAACGGTTTCATCGGCTGAAAAAGAGCCAATGGAACCCTGACAAAAAACAGAGAGGGGCAGTATTAAAAAAAAGAGGGACAGGAGAAAAGAGGAATGGGCGCTTCTTTGAAATTTTTCCGATTCTGCTTTCATTGATTCAATTTTATTTTCATGACGCATTCCTCTTTCCTCATTCCTTACTACTTAGAAGTTTCCTTTACCCGGATATCTCCCAGCATGACATCCCAGAAACCAATGGTCCTGCCGCCTATCTGGGTCTCTTTCCGTTTCACATATACGGTAATATCTTTTTTGGTAGTGTCTTCATACACCAGCCCTTTTTCCTTATCATACCCCTGAAAACGCTGATAAACAGTGATCACCCCTACATAGCTGCCATCGGGTTGACGTTCCAGGTCGCTCACATACTGGATTTTATACCAATCGATCGTCACTCTGCTGTAGTTGAGCTGCATCAGGCGGTCGAAATACTCACGGACTTTGTAATAATTGACATCCTGCTTGCTCAGGGAGGAGACTCCGATTTCGCTATTTTCCATGAACAATTCAACGGCCCTTTCAATCACCCGTTGGGCGTCGGACCATTGGGTCTCTTTATCGCCGATGATGCTGATATATTTACTTAAATCGCGGACCTTTTCCAGGGCCAGACTGTCAATTGCCTGTTTACGCTGTGGCGACAAGTTATCCTGGGCTGAAACACGAATGGATATCGATGTCAGGAAGGCCGTTATGATCAAAAAGAGGAGCTTTCTCATGTTTACTGTTTTTTAATTAGATCGAGTTCTTTGATTTTTCCATTGGCATCGAGTTGCAACGCATCAATGGTATTGTTACTGGCTTTCTGGTCGCGGAGAAAGTGAAGGTACCGATTGATGGTAGTAGGTTTATCATAATCAACCATGGATCCGTCACGGCTGATAATAATCAATACAGGTACATCATCTGAGGAGAAGAATTGCAATGTGCTCTGAATGGTGGCATCGGCCTGTGAAAGGTTGCCTGTCCTGGCTGAATTTGCGATCGTGGTAAACGCATTTTCGAGTTGTGTCCTGACCGGTAAAACCGAACCTGAGTTAAAGGAACGCATATCCTTGATCTTTTTTTCAACACGCACAATCAGTTCATCAATCTCCGTATCCTTCAGGTTCTGCGATTTTATCCGGTTAAGTTCTGACTCAATCTGATCGGCTGTTTTGTTGTCCTTGTTTAAAACAAGGTCTAAAAGCGTTGCCCGGGCAGCATCAACGTTAATGGCTGTTTGTTTTGCCTGCTCTGCCATGCCCTGTTTCACTTTCTGGGAGGCCTTCAGCAGCATCTGGTTAAGATCGGGGTCGTTAAAATTTTTCCCCGTAATTTGAGATATCAACTGCTCCTGGCTTTCAAGCGAAAGGGTAGAAGTTCCATCGATGACCGGTTGCAATTGTTTTTTTGCAGTTTCGATCTGTGCCTTCCGCTCCTTTTTCGACAATTTACCGGTTGACTTACACCCTTCGGATCCAAACGCCAGAAGGGCGATCAGCAAAACAAAGATGACATGTTGCCACCGTGTTTTCTTTAAATTATCCATCATTGTTATCATATTTAAAATATTAGTAATAGAATAAAATCGCAATTGATTGATCGTAAACCCATCATTATTTACTAATCAATTTGTTACTTTTTATAAAACGGAAATTTTACCACTTTGGCGCGCAGGATTTTATCCCTGATTTTAATATGGATTTCACTTCCTTCTTTCGAAAGCGCCGTGGGGACATAGCCCATCCCGACAGGGATTTTTACTGTTGGTCCCATCGTTCCGGAGGTTACCTCTCCGATTTTATTCCCTTGTGCGTCCACGATTTCATATTCGTGCCGAGGGATTCCTTTATCGACCATTTCAAACCCAACGAGGCGGTGTTTAACCCCTTCCTGCTTTTGTTTCAGCAGGTACTCTTTGTTGATGAAATTTTTCTTTTCTGTAAATTTGGTGATCCAGCCCAAACCTGCTTCGATGGGCGAGGTGGTGTCGTTGATATCGTTTCCATAAAGGCAATATCCCATTTCGAGGCGCAAAGTATCGCGGGCTGCAAGTCCGATGGGCTTGATCCCAAATTCTTTCCCAGCCTCAAACACCGCATCCCATATTTTTGGCGCATCTTCGTTGGCCATATAAATTTCACACCCGCCGGAACCAGTATACCCGGTTGTTGCAAACAGGATCCCGGGAATACCGGCAAATGTCAGTTTTTTAAAAGTATAATACTCCATGTCGGTGACCGGTGTATCGGTCAGTTTCTGCATGGCTTTTAATGCCAATGGACCCTGAACGGCAAGTTGGGCAATTTCATCGGACGCATTATAAAGTTCAGCGCCCATCTTATTGTGACTGTTGCACCAGTTCCAATCTTTCTCAATATTGGAAGCATTGACTACCAGAAGGAAATTATCATCGGCAACTTTATAAACCAGAAGATCATCAACAATACCACCGGTTTCGTTTGGAAAACAGGAGTATTGAACCTTCCCCGGGACCAGTGTTGAAGCATCGTTTGAAGTCACCCATTGAATAAAATCAAGCGCTTTTGGCCCCTTCACCCAGAATTCGCCCATATGGGAGACATCAAAGACGCCCAGGGTTTTGCGAACCGTTTCATGTTCGGCATTGACCCCTTCGTACTGGAGGGGCATGTAATAGCCTGCAAATGGCACCATCTTAGCGCCCAGGTCTTCGTGAAATTTAGTGAATGCTGTATTTTTCATTTGTCAGAGATATATTGGTAAACGACACAAATTTAGAAAAAATTGTCCCGGCAATGGCCTAATGTTTATATAATACTTCAATTGTTTATATGTTCCCCCTGAAAATTTTTTACTTTTGACCCATGATAATTACCAAGGAAAATACCCCCCGGTGGCTGATTTTTCTGATCGATATAACCATCGTGGTATCTTCGGTTGTGCTAGCCTATCTGCTGCGGTTCAATTTTGCCATTCCCCCTTCCGAACTCGATCCCTTGCCCCTCATTCTCCTTTACATGGTATTGATCCGGTCGGGAAGTTTTTTGGTAGCCCGTTCCTATGCCAGTATTATCCGATATACCAGTACGGGGGATGCTTTGCGGGTTTTTGCCACCATTCTTTCCGGGAGCTTGCTTTTTGCCATCACAAACCTGATAACCTTCTTTATCATCGGTGGTTTTTTCTTCATTCCTTTTTCCATCATCATCATCGAATTTCTGGCTGTTTCGTTTGGAATGATCTCTTTCCGCCTTTTGGTAAAACTGGCCTTTCTTGAATTTCTGCACCCGGAGCGTGAAAAGGTCAACGTAGTGATCTATGGGGCAGGGGAAGCCGGGATTTCAGCAAAACGCACCCTCGACCGGGATGCCGGGACCAAATACACCGTACTTGCTTTTCTGGATGATAATCCAAACAAACAGGGAAAAAAACTCGAAGGGGTTGACATTCTCTCCCCCGAAAAACTGGACCATTTGCTGGAATTGAAAAGCATCGCACAGATCATCCTGGCAATCATGCACTTTGATATCATAAAAAAACAGGAGTTGGTTGCCAAATGCCTGGCATATAACACCAAAGTCCTGACCGTTCCCCCCATGATCCGTTGGATCAATGGAGAACTGAGTTTTAACCAGATACGCAACATCAAAATTGAAGAATTGCTGGAACGGGAAGAGATCAAACTGGACGAACAACGGATATCACGGGAACTTTCCGGCAAAGTTATATTAATAACGGGCGCTTCCGGATCGATTGGCAGTGAAATTGTCAGGCTCGTTTCGCGTTATTCGCCCCGAAAACTGATACTGGTCGATCAGGCCGAAACACCCCTTCACCTCTTATCGCTCGAAGCAGCGGAGTTTCACCCGGAACCTTCCATAGAATTTATCCTGTGCGACATTTGCAATGAACAGAGGATGCGTCGCATTTTTGAAACCTTTCCCCCGGATATTATTTACCACGCGGCGGCTTACAAGCATGTTCCGATGATGGAAAACAACCCGGCAGAAGCAGTTCTTACCAATATTAAAGGGACTACAGTCGTTGCTGATCTCGCACTTGAGTTCGGAGTCCGGAAGTTTATTATGGTCTCTACCGACAAAGCCGTTAACCCTACCAATGTGATGGGGGCATCCAAACGCATTGCGGAAATTTATACACAGGCTTTAAATTCAAAAAACCGTACCCGGTACATTACAACCCGTTTTGGAAATGTATTGAATTCAAGTGGTTCCGTTATTCCTCTCTTCCGGAGCCAGATTGAAAAAGGGGGTCCCGTCACCATTACCCACCCGGAAGTTACCCGTTTCTTTATGACCATCCCGGAAGCCTGCCAGCTTGTTCTTGAAGCAGGAGCCATTGGGGAAGGAGGTGAGATTTTCATCTTCGACATGGGGAAGCCGGTTAAAATACGCGAACTGGCATACAATATGATCCGGCTGTCGGGGTTAACTCCCGAAAAAGAGATACCAATCAAATATACAGGTTTACGTCCCGGTGAAAAACTCTTTGAAGAACTTCTCAATATCGAAGAAAATTCACTTCCCACCCACCACCCGCTGATCATGATCGCCAAGGTGAGAGAATACAGCCTGGATGAAGTTACAAGGGAAATTCAACAACTGATTCAAATGGCGCCGGGAAAATCGAATTTCGACATTGTTAAAAAAATGAAAGGGATCGTTCCCGAGTATAAAAGTCAGAATTCTGTATTTCAACAACTTGACTGATTCAATAAGAAAGGTTAAACCCACCATGATTGCAGTTCTCGGGCCCACCGCTTCGGGTAAAACTGCACTTGCTGTAAAGATTGCCCACGAGATGAACGGCGAAGTGATTTCAGCCGATTCAAGGCAGGTTTACAAAGGAATGGATATCGGAACAGGGAAAGATTACGACGATTACCTGATTGGAGAGGAGCGGATCCCCTGTCATCTGATCGACATTGCCGAACCGGGAACGGAATATAATATTTTTCGTTACCAGCAGGATTTTTTACCGGTTTACCAAAACATCACCGGCAGGGGAAAGCTTCCGGTTCTTTGCGGAGGATCGGGAATGTACCTGGAAGCTATTTTAAGGGGCTACCAGTTAACCGAAGCCGGGGGCGATTCGGTTTTTTTGAAATCGCTGACGGATAAAACCTTAAATGAACTGACCGACATCCTGAAATCGTATAAAACCCTGCACAATAAAACAGACATTGAAGACCGGGATCGGCTGATACGAGCCATTGAAATTGAGCATCAAGCCATTACGGAAAATAAAAAACAGCCCTTTCCGCATATTCCCTCCTTCGTTTTTGGAATTTTTTTCCCCAGGGGATTATTAAAAAAAAGAATAACAGAACGGCTGGCAAACCGGATTGAAGGTGGGATGATCAAGGAGATAGAGTGGCTCCTTAACCGTGGCATCGAACCGGAAAGGCTAATGCGCTATGGCCTTGAATATAAATTCGGGACCCGGTTAGTTACAGGGTCAATCTCGTACGATGAGTTCTTCCACTCCCTCAACAAAGCAATCCATCAATTTTCGAAGCGTCAGATGACCTGGTTCAGGCGTATGGAGCGACAGGGAAATAAAATAACATGGATCGACGGAAGGTGGACAGCAGAAGAGAAGATTGCTTTCATCAGGGACCATTTTCCCTTGCAGAAAGATCAAAAAAATACATGAAGCCGGCAAAGAGGTCAGGGTAACCTCAGCGCTTGCCGGATGGTTGAAATCAGTACCTCTTTTTCAAAAGGTTTTGAAATAAAATGGGTCAATCCATTCTTTAAAATCTGCTCTTTTTCATTGGCAGTGGCATATCCGGTAATAGCAATAAAGGGGATTTCCTTATAATTATCCATGATTTTAATAGCGCGTGTCACTTCAATTCCATTCATTTCCGAACTCAGGTTGATATCCATGAGAATGGCGTCGTACTGCTTAATAATTGCCTGACTCAGGGCTGTATAACCATCGAAAGCTTTCTCAACGGTACAAAAAGAGTTGATAAAAAATTCGATCAGGTCTGAATTGGCCTTATTATCTTCAACGATTAACACCAGCGGTTTTGAATCATATACTTTTTCCACAACCGGTATTGGCTCTGTTTGACCGGGTTCCCGGTCGGGTTTACGAAATTCCGGCTTTGTTGCATAAACACGGGGGAACCTGACGATGAACACAGTCCCTGTTCCGGGGATGGTTTCAAGGTCAATTTCCCCATTTAAAAGATCGACAAATTTTTTACACAAGGTCAATCCAAGTCCCGTTCCTTCATAGGTACGGGCCAATCCTTCGCTTCCCTGCCGGAAAGCTTCAAAAATATAATTTTTCTGTTCCGGCAGGATGCCGGTACCGGTATCTTTCACCCTTATTGCAACCAATTCCGATTTTCCCCGCAATTCAGCTTCAACTAAAATTGTTACGGAACCTGATTTGGTAAATTTAATGGCATTATCGACCAGATGGTGTATGATATTTCTGAACAGTCCCCGGTCCACATTCGCGTATAATTCAGTTTCTGATAAAACCGATAATTCGATATTTTTCTTTTTTGCCAGATCCTCATAATTTTTAACGGCATTGTGCACCTCTTCGGTCAGGTTCACAATCTCGGGATAAATCCGGGTCTGGTCCGACTCAAGGTGGGCAAGGTCGAGGATCGAGTTAAGCGTTGCCATCAAGCGTTTCCCGGAAGTAAGGATGGTATCGGCCATTTCGATGTATTCAATTTTTGTATGCGCCTCTTTTAAAATCCTGGCAAAGCCCAGGATTCCATTCATAGGAGTCCGGAGTTCATGGTTGATATTCAATAACAGAGAAGATTTGAGCCGGCTCGATTCTTCTGCTTTTTCCTTTGCCATAATCAACTCTTCCTTGACCTTCTGTCGTTCGGTAATATCCCTGAGGATACCGATGGCACACCATTTCCCTTTGATCCTGACAGAGGAGAGGGAGAGCTCAACGGGTATTACGGTCCTATTTTTCCTGATGGCCTCCAATTCGAGGGTTTTATTTATTGCCGGCCCTTGCCCGTTGGATTGAAAAGCAGGGAAAGCTGCTGCGAAACCATTGTTAAAACGGGCCGGACTGATGAGGTGATGAAGGCTTTTGCCTAATACTTCATCCTTTTTATAACCCAGGATTCGGGAAGCAGCTTCATTCCAGAAAGAGATGTTCCCATCGTTATCGATCATGATGATGGCATCCTTCACCGAAGAGGTTATGGCCCTGAGAACACCCTCCTGGTCCCTGAAGGCATCTTCGGCCAGCCGGTGTTTATGTCGAATTGCCGCATCCCTGAGTTCACGTTCAATGGCTGGTAAAAGACGCTGGAGGTTCACCTTCATAATACAATCGGTAGCCCCCATTTTCATTGCCAATACGGCAGTTGACTCGCTCATCATCCCGGAAACCAAAATAAAAGGCACATCAAGTCCCTTTTCACGTACCAGGGATAATGCAATCAGCCCCCCGAAACCGGGAATTTCATAATCGGAAAGGATTAAATCCCAGTGTCCGTTATCAAGGGCAGCAATCAGGCTCTCTTGCCGGTCAACACAATGCCAGAAAAGATCATGGTAAACCTTTTTCAGCTCGTCGACCAGAACAGCCGTATCATTCGGAGAATCTTCAATAATTAAAACACGGATGGGCTTGGTCATAGGCAATGTTTCAGTTCCATCGACTTATCCGTAACAAATGTACATGAAAATTCTACATATTATCAAACAGACTTATGGAAATCAAAGTTGAAGAATTTTTAGGTTAAACGTACAGAATAATGGTTCTGGAATGCAAAAAAAAAGGCTGCTTTTCAGCAGCCTTTTTTTTACTAAAACCGATTAATATTTCATGAATTTCTGAGTAAGCTGGCCTCCTGATTTTCCATAGAATGTAATGAAATACATACCATTGGAGAGGTCGGAAACCTCAATGGTTTTCTTTCCGGTACCAAGGTTATCCATGCGGATTACTTCCTGTCCGACCATATTTGTGATAACAACCTGGGTCAGGTCAGTTGAAGTAACAACATTCAGCATATCCATAACCGGGTTCGGATAGGTTTGGATTTTGCCTGCCAATGGATTTTCGTTCATCCCTTCGGGGTATTTTAATCCCCATTTAAGGGCGAAGGTTGTATCCTGACGAATGGTGTAAACTCTATTGGGATCGCCGGTCCATTCGCCGCCATCCCAGCCGGCGCCTTTGAAGAATTTAAGTTGATAGATACCGATGGAGTCAAGGGTCATGACAATTGTATAGATGGAATCGGTAAGGGGTTCAACAGCAGTAAGCATGTTGTTTAAATTGTCGCCAGGCGTATTCCAAGTTCCATATATACCGCCAAAATTACCGGCAACATAAACATCTTCCCCGGCAAGTCCGGAACCCTTCATATTAAGGTTAAAAGTTACATTGGCCGGCTTTTTGCCCCATTTGTAAAGGAAGTCGCCTTCACCTGTAATGGTGATTTTCCGGTTTGGATCGCCGTTCCATTCGCCGCCATCCCAGCCGGCGCCTTTGAAGAATTTAAATTGATAATTTCCTTCCAGCAAATTCATAACGACCGTATAAACAGAATCGCCATCGAGGTCAAAAAGTTCATTTTCCGGATTTGTTCCCGGTGCGTTCCAGGTGCCATAGATGCCACCAAAATCGCCGGCAAAATAAACGGGTTCATCCAGAAGGAGCCCTGAACCGTGCATATCAACACTCAGGCTGATCTCCACGCCGGGTGGAGGAGGGGCAACGTTATCCAACACAATATTGTCGAAATAGATAACGATATCTTCTGTCAGGCCAACGGGTTCAATTTTGTCGGGCATAAAAGCAATAACCTGGTAGTCGTTCCCGGTTTTTTCTGTAAAATCGAAGGTATAGTTTTCCCAGGCGTTAATAACAGTTTGTTCATAAACGGAGGGAATTTCAAGGTTACCGGCAGCGCCCCCTTCAATTTTGAAATATACGGGGCTGATACGGGGTTTCCATACGTCAACGTGGATGAATTTGTTGGTAGTTACATCATACGGTTCCGGTAAACGCGACCAGAAACCGCCCCATACAACGCCATCCATATCGCGGAGGAATTTTACAACCCAGTTGCTTTCGTTTCCAACAAGGTCTGGATTGGGGACAACGCACATGGAGCTCATGTCGATCGCCGGGTCGCCAAGCATGATGTTCAGGTCAATAAGTTCCTCAAAATCTTCCATTACAATAACCGGGTCAGAGAAGGGGGTAGGATCGTTGTTTACATACATATCATCAAAATAGATGGTGATGTTTTCCGTAAGGGTCAGTGGGTCTTCAAAATCGGGCATAAAAGCAATGATGGGATAAGCTCCGGTAAAAGCGCTGACGTCGAATACAATGTCTTCCCACTCATCAACCAAAGTCTGGGGGTTCATAGGGTTAAACTCCTGGGTCCCTGAGGGGCCGCCTTCCAATTTGAACTTGATCGGGCTGATCCGGGGTTTCCAGACTTTCACATGGACATAATGGTTGTCGGTTACATCAATGGGAACAGGCAAAGAGCACCAGAAACCGCCCCATGGGTTCCCGTTATAAACGCGGTCCATTTTTCCAACCCAACGGCTTGGGTTCGTTACTGTGTTAACATCCGGATTGGGTATGGCACTATAAGTACTTGGATCCATACCATTCATCGGAATAATCTCGAAATCAGCAAGGACCTGGGCCCTGGATAATCCGGCCATGGACAGTAACATAATAAAAATGAGTAAGTTTCTTTTCATAATTTTACATTTTTTAGTGAATAATACCATTTTTTGATTTCCAAAGATAATACAAATACTTTTATTATGCTGATTTTTTTTTGTAAAAATCACTTTTTTTCAACTTTTTTATTGCCTGTTTTGAACCTGAGTTGCCCCATCCTCAATCCTTTCAGTTTCGCTGTCAGGTTCGCCGATTGATTTGAAATCCGTTTTTTTGATAAAGAAAAAGGGGGATTGCCCCCCCTTTTCTATTTTGTTTTATCGGGGAAAGGGGGCATTGAGGGCAACGCTTTCGGCCAGTTTTTCAATTCCTCAATCATGATCTCAATGGCCTTATTGAGTTGTTGGTCTTCGCCGGCATATTCCCTGGCAGGATCGTTATCGATTAAGATATCCGGATCAACGCCATACCCTTCAATGATCCAATTCTTTCCTTCGGTATCATAGGGGGCAAATTCCGGGCGCATCAGTGATCCCCCGTCGATAAAAGGCAAAGAACCCCGGATACCCACAACGCCACCCCACGTACGAAGACCAATGGCTTTTCCAAGTTTCATTTTCTTAAACTGATAAGGAAAGAGGTCGCCATCGGATGCGGAGTAATTGTCAATCAGGATGCACTTCGGTCCCCATTGCATTTCCAAACGGCCGGGAGCGCCTTCGGTATTACGCGCCATATTGATCATCGTCATTTCACGCGACAACCGTTCAATGATCATAGGTGAAACATTACCGCCTCCGTTTCCACGATCGTCAATGATCAGGGCCCGTTTGGTAAGCTGTGGATAAAAATGTTTTACAAATTCATTCAGCCCTTCCGGTCCCATATCGGGGATATGGATATAACCCACCTCTCCGTTGGTGGCATCGCTCACCTTCTGCATGTTATTCTGTACCCAATTGTAATAATAGAGATCGCCTTCGTTGTCGGTTGGCACCACAATGGTTTTTCTGGCGCCTGTTTCCGAGGCTGTTCCGTTTACTGTCAATTCAATCTGTACACCGGCTTTGTTGATCAGCAACGCTGAGAGATCATTCACGTTCTTTGTCGATTTCCCGTCGATGGCAATGATAAAATCTCCGGTTTTTACATCCACGCCTAGTTCGGTCAGCGGAGAACGGGTCTGAAGCGCCCAGTTTTCACCCTTTAATATCTGGTCAATGCGGAAATAGCCGCTTCCATCACGACTGATTTTAGCGCCTAACAACCCCATTTTAATCCTTTCCGGTACGGGTTTATCTCCACCACTTACATAGGAGTGGCCAATACTGATTTCCCCGATCATCTCCCCAATGATATAATTCAGATCGTTCCGGTTGTTCACATAGGGCAGCAATACCTCATACTTTTTCTGTATGGCCGGCCAGTCGGCCCCTTGCATATTAGGGGCATAGAGAAAATATTTCATATGGCGCCACGATTCATGATAAATCTGTGCCCATTCTGCTTTAAGATCGACCACCATTTTCATGTTCGACAGGTCTGCCCAATCCTTTACATCAATCTTACCACCCTTCGGCAGGTCGATAACGCCATATTTCCCTCTCTCTGAAACAACCATTTTCTTTTTATCGGCTGAAATTTCATAATTACCAAAATCACCCAGATTTGACTCTTTTTTATCTTTCATGTTGAAGGACATCAAACCACCATTACCCCGGCCGCCCCGGCCACCTTTGATATAATAAACATAATCATCAACCACATTCAGGTTGAAATAGGTCCCTGCATCGATGGGAAGCGCTACAATCCTGTCCATAATTCCATCCAGGTCAACCGTTACGGTAACCTCCTTTTTTTCATCTCCCTTTTTCTCAGTTTCACCTGCCTTTTTCCCTTCGGATTTTCCGCCCTTCTGAACCGTCCCCTTTTCAGATTCGACGGGTTTATCACCGCTCATTACCGAAACTACATCGTTCTCCGGGGCAAACGGGTTGGGTGTGTTTTTGGCCAGTGTAAGAAAATAAATTTTGGTCATATCATTGTAAGCATGGTTCCACTCAGTCCAGCTGTAAATCGGATTGAAATCGCGGTTGGAAGTGAAAAAGAGAAACTTGCCATCACTGCTGAAAACCGGATTGTTACAGTCGTACCAGTTGCTGGTGACGGGAGTTTTGACTTTTGAGGCTATTTCGTATAAAAAAATCCTTGAGGTGGCCCTTCGGTCAGGAAAGACATAAGATATCCACTTACTGTCGGGTGAGAAGGAAAATTCATTGAATTCCCAGCTTTTTGATTGATCGACCAGGGTAGTTTCTTTTGTTCCTATGTCGATAAATTGCAGCCTTAACATCTTATCAGACCAAAGCAATTTTTTACTGTCGGGCGACCAGACCATACCATATTTATATGTATCGGCGCCGTTTGTCAACTGAACAGGCTCAGCGCTCCCATCCTGTTTAATGATATAGATTTCATCTTCGCCGGTTTTATCTGATATAAAGGCAATGTATTGTCCGTCGGGCGACCATGCGATATCGCGATCGTGAACGCCGGGGGTTTCTGTCAGGTTCAAGGTTATCCCACTCTTGGCCGGGACAGTCCAGAGGTCGCCACGGGCGCCAAAAGCAATCCGCTTCCCATCGGGGGAGAGGGAGAAGTAGTTGATAAACTTACTTGCATCTTTCATCTGATCCCTTCCGGTAATCAAGTCATTGATGATCCGGATGGAGATTTTCCGGGTTATTTTCGTTTTCAGGTCATAGGAATAAATAAACCCGCCATTTTCAAAAACAATGGCCTGATCGCCAAGGGAAGGAAATTTAATATCGAACTCCTTAAAATCAGTCTCTTTTGTGGTCTCTTTGGTTTTCAGGTCATAGGAATAAAGGTTGACAGGCCGCTCCCTTTCGGAGACAAAATAGATTTTTTCGCCAGCCCACATGGGAAACATGTCCTGGAAAATATTCGAAGTTATTTTTGAAGTTTCTTTTGTGGCAAAGTCAAAGATTGAAATATCATCGGCCATTCCCCCTTTGTAATACTTCCAGGTCCGGAATTCACGAAAAACACGATTATAAGCCAATTTCGACAAATCGGGAGAATAGGAACAAAAACCACCGCAGGGTAAGGGAAGTTCAACCGCAATACCTCCGTTGATATTAGCTAAAAATAGCTGCCCTTTAAAATCGTTGAAGGTCTGTTTGCGCGACCGGAATACAATGGTTTCATTATCACGCCAGGTCATAACAATGTTATTGGGCCCCATCCGGTCCGAGATATCATCACGTCCGAGTGTTGCAGTATAAGTTAACCTTTTGGGGACCCCGCCTTCGGCCGGGATCAGGTACACTTCCGTATTGCCATCGTATTGACCTGTAAACGCGATGTGTTTCCCATCGGGAGAAAAGCGGGCAAACATTTCGTATCCCGCTTCATCATTGGTCAGTTTCTGTGCAGTTCCACCATCCTTGCCAACCGAATAGAGATCGCCGGCATAGGTAAATACAATCTGGTTGCCGTGAATTGCCGGAAAGCGCATCAGCCGGGCTTCATCCTGAGCTGTCAATACGCCGGGAATCAAAATAGCGCATAAAAGAAAGAAAAGATTTTTCATAGGGAGTTAGGATTGAATGAATGGTTAAAGGGTGAGTGGTGAGTGGTGAGTGGTGAGTGGTGAGTGGTGAGTGGTGAGGCAAAATTATTCAATATTCATGATGCCGGTTGCTTTTTTCGGCCTGGGGGGCAATTTACTCGATAAAATAATATAATTGGAGGAAATGTGGCTTACCTTCGAGTTTGATAAAAAATTAAATCACCAATTAAGAATTCCGGTGTATTTTTGAATGATCATTAGGCCACGGGATGAAAACTATAAAAAAGTTGTCTTTTAGAGACTGTTTAAATTTTCATATACTATTCGTTTTTCTTTATTCATTTTTCACTGGCAATTATCCA
>DYSO01000232.1 GCA_020718225.1 Draconibacterium orientale
ATTAACAAAAAATAAATCGCATAAATACCACTATTTGAATTTTTATCCGTAATTTTGCATCCTGAAAAAAACAGATATGTGGATAACAATCGGAATACTCGGGATTCTTGTCATATTAATTGCCGTCCTTGTGCTCATTTCACGACAACGGTATAAAAGTCTGAAGAATGTAACTTCGAGCGGAAAAATTAAAATTCTGACAGATCAGAATTTTAATGCGACCATTAAAGAAGGAATTGTTCTGGTTGATTTTTGGGCGACCTGGTGTATGCCTTGCAAGATCATGGTACCGGTACTGAACGACCTTGCAGAAGCGGTTAACGGGAAAGTCACCATAGGAAAACTCGATGTTGACGTTGCAAAGAAAACAGCCACTGCCTTTAAAATCAGAAGTATTCCGACGATGGTTCTCTTTAAAAACGGGAAAGAAATTCACCGGTTCGTAGGTGTAAAAACGAAAGAATATCTTATAAAGGAGTTAGATCGCAGGACGAAATTTTAACCGCAACGATTTCCGGTCTTATGGATCCTGCTGCTTTGAAAATTATCCCGGGAATGATCCAGGTTTAGCCTCTATTCGCCGAATTTACGATCGGTTTTTCCAAAATTTTCAAGTGCCATTTCCAGGTCAACGATTTCAAAATCATTAAAGAGCCTATCCGAAAAAAAGAGTCGGGCGTAAGCAGACTGTAACGGTAAAAAATTGCTTAGTACCGGTGCGCCACCGCTGCGGATTACCAGATCAACGGGAGTCGTAATCCTGAGATGGTTAAAGAACCGGGCCGGATCTCCGGATTCCCTGAAGGCGTTTATTATTTCAGCCAGCGGGTCATAGGCCAGGAGAAAATTCAACCTTCCCCTGTTGTAACCAGCCGTCTGTTGTTCGATGTTGAATATGGTCTTTACCATGGTTTCCGGCAATACTTGCCGCTGGCCCGAAACAATCACCCTGAGATTTTTTTCCTTTGCCATCACCGTAATCTCCTCTTTCAGCGATGCTTCAACAAGTTCCAGGTTCGCTTTCAATTCGGCCGGGTCCCTTTTGAAGTTTTGAATGCTGGAGAGATAGATGGTTATTTCCCGGATCTCTTTTTTTAGTAAAAATTCGACCCAGACTTTTAAGCGCAGCCGGGTCCGGGCGTAGGATTCCGAAAGTGTTTTACCATGCGCTAAAGCCCAGCGCCGGCCTCCGTCGGGAATGATCCCTACATGCGTTGGAACTGCCCCCGGCGAAGGATGAAAACGGGAAGATTCTTCCATTGGTCAGGTTTTTTTGTAGGTGATTCGCCTGGAGATCTCCATAAAAGGCTTTTCAACAAATTTATAAAACAACCAGGCAGCAATGACTGAAGCTGTCAGGGCAATAAAAACGAAGGCGCTCCGGATCCATTCACTTTGAACAAACGATTCGCACAGGTTAATGATTCTACCTCCAATCGGAATGTGGACCAGATAAAGGGAATAGGAAATATTTCCGAGAAACTTCGAAACCCGGTCATGAAATTCAAAATAGGTGATGAAAAAATAGGGCAACAGAGCAGCTACCAGGTAGCGTTTATCAAACTTGACGAAAATAAGGATCAACGCCAGCAACAGAAATGTCCCAAAGTGTTTTTTTGTCAGGTATCCGATGTGGAACTGAAAAAGAAGGATACCTACACAGAACAGCAATCCGTAATTGAAAATAAAATTGTGATCGCTCAGAATGAAACCCGATAGGGCGAATATTAAAAGGACACCATAGGAAAACTTTTTTTCGGGATGGATCAGCAGTGGGAACAACAGGGCAATCAGTATATAATATTGAAATTCGATGGCCAGGGTCCAATATACATCATTAACCCATGAGAAGTTGAAAAAAGCATTAAGATATCCGAGGTGCAGCAGCAATGCCTGGAAATTTACAGAAAAACCGGTTCCCCGGTAATAGGGCGATAAAGTACTGACCCAGTTCAGCAATAATACCAGGGCGATGCTCACCAGATAGGGTGGTTCAATGCGAACAACCCTTTTGGTAAGAAATCTTCCAAAATCCTTGAGATGATAATTGCCGCGGTACATTGCGTATGGGATGACAAATCCTGAGAGGACGAAGAAAACATCGACTCCGAGAAATCCGAAACGACCGGAAACATAAAGAAAATTGGTTTTACTTAAAAAATCGGGGTTCCCATGGGTAAAGTGAAAATAACAAACGGCGTAACTATTCACCCCCCTGAATTTATAAAAACAGGGGGTGAATAGTTACTAAAAATGTTATCCTGGGTTCCTTCCGTTGGTATTCTTCACCTATTTGTTCACTGTTATCGTCCGATCCATCGTCTACAACAAGAGCCTCCCAGTGAGGATAATTCTGTTGTAATAGCGAATCCAGTGTCTCCTGCAACAAATCACCCCGATTGTAATTGGGTATGATCACTGAGATGAAAGGGCTGTCTGGATTCATGCTGATAATATTTATTTTACCTTCTGCTTTTTCGGAACATCGTTTTTATGGATACACCTGATTTTATGAATTGTTCTCCCAGGAACGGAAAAAGCAGGAATTTGTATGTCCTGGGATTTTTCCATCCGTCGTGAAGGATTTCGCCTCCATATTTTCTTATTTGTGGCCAATCCCTTGCATTTACGACCAGTCCATAGATATAGCCAAGATCTTCACGGAGTAGGCTTCCTTTGGGGAATGATACAACCTGATTTCCG
>DYSO01000080.1 GCA_020718225.1 Draconibacterium orientale
AACTTTTGACGGGCGCGGGAATAGCGCGTACGCGATAATTGATTGGATATATTCAATATTTGTGATATCTCTTCATGGTCATAACCTTCGATTAAAAAAAGTGAAAGCGACACGCGGTATTCATCTGGAAGGCGGGATATGGCATCTTTAATTTCATGCACTTGGTACTTTATTTCCTCTTCGCGGTCGGGTTCAGTATCTTCAGGCAGATCGACCTGAATTTCGTCGAGTGAAACGACCTCTTTGGCCCTTCTGAGATAATCGAGCGACCGGTTAATCACGATCCGTTTCAACCACAATCCGAAAGCCCCCTCCCCGGAATAACTGCCGATCCGCTGAAAGGCATCCAGAAATGATTCCTGCATGATGTCTTCGGCTTCAGCCGTATCGTTTACAATTCGCAGGCAGGTATTGTACATGGCTTTATAATAAAGTTTATAGATTTTAAATTGGGCTTTCCTGTCATTGTTCCGGCAGCCATCAATCAGGTTCTGATGAATATTGAAAATGGGACGCTCCAAAATATCGGATTTTATCGAAATGACTCCCGCATTTGACAAACGTTACAAGGTTACCAAAAAAAAATTGGATAAAAGGAGTAATTTTGCACCCGCTTGAAAAATTTTCAAATACCGGCGCCCTTCTTTGCAGTAGCAGCAATGCTTTTCTGGGGACTTTCATTTATATGGAGTTCCGTATTGTTAAAGTATTATGAACCGGTAACGATTATTTTTATTCGCTTGATCATCTCCTCTGTTTTTCTGTTTATCATTATTTATATCTTCCGTCAGCGCGAAAAAATTGCAAAGAAAGATTACAGGTTGATTTTTCTGAGTGCCTTGTTCAATCCTTTTTTATACTTTTTATGCGAGAATTACGGATTGAAATTCTCAACCCCGACCATCGCCTCTGTAATCATTGCCACGATACCCGTCTTTGCACCATTGGTCGCCTGGGTAACACTGAGAGAGAAATTAGCCCCGATCAATTTTTTAGGGATTTTTATCTCTTTCGGCGGGGTCATCCTGATGCTTATAACCCATGACCTTTCTTTGGATGCTGATATCCGGGGTGTTTTATTTTTATTTGGCGCCGTTTTAACGGCCTTGTTTTATAGTGTCACACTGCGGAAATTAACCGCCACCTATTCAGCCCTGACCATCATTGCTTATCAAAACCTGATCGGTATTGCTCTTTTTTTTCCCTTGTATCTTTTTTTTGAAGCCCCGGCAATGACAGAGGTAAGATTGAACAGTGAAATTATTATCTCGATGCTATTTCTTGGGATATTGGCATCTTCCGTCTCTTTTGTATTTTTTGCACATTCCGTCAAACTTCTGGGAATCAGTAAATCAAATATTTATTCCAATCTCATCCCGGTTTTTACGGCGCTGTTTTCCTATATTCTCCTGTCGGAACCTTTTTCAGTACGGAAAATTACCGGTATCCTTCTTGTGATAGGAGGTGTTTATCTTTCGGAACGCACAAAAAAAGCTTAGGTTTACTGTGGAAACGGAAAATATGTTATATTTTTGTCATAAGGTACATGGACGGGGATTATTCAGTATTTTTGTTGTGACGATTTGAAAAAAGCAGGCTATGAAATTCTATCCGGAAAAATTAAAAATCAAGGATCAGCGAATGAAACCTTTCATTGATCCCGAGGAGTTGTGGGATTATATCCATAATACCCGTAGTTCTAAAGAACGCGTCCGTGAGGTCATTGCCAAATCGCTTGCCAAAAACCGTTTAACGATGGAGGAAACGGCTGTGCTTATCAACGCCACCGATGAAGAATCGGTTGAAGAGATCAAGCAGGGCGCCAGGCTGTTAAAAGAGAAAGTTTATGGTCAGCGTATTGTTTTATTTGCCCCTTTGTATGTGGGTAATTTATGTATCAATAATTGTGCTTACTGTGGATTTAAAGCATCCAATACCAAAGTTACCCGGGTGACCTTAGAGAAGGAAGATCTGATAGCACAGGTTAAAGCGCTTGAGGATACCGGGCAGAAACGGTTAATCCTGGTCTATGGGGAACATCCGCGGTACAATGCCGAATTTATTGCTGAGACGGTAAGAACGGTTTATGGAGTAAAAAGCGGCCGGGGTGAGATCCGCCGTGTCAATATCAATGCAGCTCCCCTGGATATCGACGGGTTCCGTACTGTCAAGAGCTCCGGTATCGGCACCTACCAGATTTTCCAGGAGACATACCATGAACCCACTTATGCAAAAGTGCATCTGAGCGGGGTAAAAAGAAATTATGAATGGCGTATTACCGCGCTGGACAGGGCACAGGAGGCAGGTATCGACGACGTGGGAATTGGCGCATTGTTTGGATTGTACGACTGGCGGTTTGAAGTCATGGGGTTATTGCGACATACAAACCATTTTGAAGCGGTGTATAACGTTGGGCCGCACACCATTTCTTTTCCACGTATCCAATTTGCATCCCAACTCGATATCGATAAATCGCATCTGGTCAGCGATTCCGATTTCACTAAACTGGTAGCAATTCTGAGGCTTTCGGTACCCTATACAGGGTTGATCCTCACGGCCCGTGAACCGGCAACCATCCGGGATGAAATATTGCAGTTTGGCGTATCACAAATCGATGGCGGAACCAATATTGAACTTGGCGGTTATGCAAAGAAAAAAGACAATGTAAACCAGGACATTGACCTTGAGCAATTTCAGATTAACGATAACCGGAGCCTCAACGAGATCATGGAGGAGTTAATCGGTAACGGGTTTATCCCTTCCTTTTGTACCGCTTGCTACCGGCTGGGAAGGACCGGAGAACATTTTATGGAATTTTCCGTACCGGGGTTTATCAAACGTTATTGCCAGCCCAATGCATTGTTGACCATGACGGAGTATCTTGAAGATTATGCCCCACCCCGGACCAAAGAGATGGGATATAAGCTGATCAAGGAAAAACTCGATGCCATAGAAAACGATGGTTTCAAGGAAAAACTGATTGAAAAGCTGGAGGCGTTAAAACAAGGACAAAGGGATCTTTATTTCTGAAAAATACAAGGTTATGAATCAAATCAGGATTATTGGGTTACTCATTACCGACCGGATCAAGGAAGCCGGACGTACCCAGAAAGCGCTAACAAAATATGCACATGTCATCAAATCCCGCTTGGGTTTCCATGAGGTCACCGAAGATGTCTGCAGCCGGGCTGGCGTAATCATCCTTCAAATAGCCGGGAACATAGCCGAATGTGAAAAACTGGAAAAGGAACTGGAACAAATTGGCGGACTGGAACTTCAACGAATGGTATTCGTTGTCTAACGATATTACATGAATCCGAACTCCAACAAGGAAATAAAAAAGGAGTTTTACGAACATTTTCTGCGTTCCTCCATTCCCAGCCTTCGCTTTGGGTTGTTTTTTACAATCCTGTTGTTCATCGTATTTGCAGTCGTAACGAAAACGCTATTTAACAGCGCCCCCGGTCAGCTATTTTTTTTTCGTTTCGGGATGGTCCTTCCTTTGCTGTTGTTAACGATCCTCGTTACTTACGTGAAATTTTTCTTAAAACACCTGAACACCCTTTTCATTATCATTAATCTGATGATGGGTGTTGTGATTTTTTTAGTCGGGTTTACTTCAAACTTTTCTCAACCCGGATATGAGCTTTATTTTGCATGGGTGATGTTGGTTATCATCGGCTTTTTTGCTTTTTTCAGGTTGCGTTTTCACGAACTCATCCTGATCGGCGCTTTTCAGTTATTGTCATTCGCTGTTACTTCGATCTGGAACGGTTCCTATTCGACCGACCCATTACAGGTTGTCAATCACCTCTTCTTCATTCTCTCTGTTTTTTCTATCGGCACTTTGATGTCGTATATTCTACAGAAAATCAACTGGCGTAGTTTTATACATCAGAAAGCGTTGGCTTCAAATTATAAGCGCCTTCTGGAAGAATCAAAAGAGCGGGAAACCGCCGAATTGGGTCTTCGCAATGCCAAATTACAACTCCAGGATATCCTGAATGCCATTCCGGACTGGATCTATGCTGTTGATGAAAATAAGCGGTTTGTCATACTCAATTCAGCCCTTGATGCGGAACACAAGCGACAGGGTTTCGTTGAAGATTGTATTGGCAAAAAGATAACCAGGGTTTATCCCCTCATCTCCAAAAAAACGTTGGAAGATATCGATCTTGTCTTCAGAACCGGACAGATCCTGATCAATGAACAATCGTTTGAACTGATTGATAAAAATATCTATGCCGAGATCCGTAAAGTACCTGTTTTTAAAGACCACAAGGTTGTTCAGGTGCTCACAATCCTTCGTGACCGTTCCAGGCAGCAGGAAATCAATGAGCTGAAAATCAAAAATAGTCAGCAAAAAGAGGTTATGTTGCGTGAGATCCATCACCGGGTAAAAAACAATTTAGCCATTGTGATAAGTTTGCTCTCCCTCCAACTTAAGAACAATGACAATCCGGAGCTTCGCCGTATTATCCTGGACATTGAGATGCGTATCCGTTCCATGGCCCTGATCCATGAACATCTTTACCGTTCTGAAAACCTTGACAGGATCCCGCTGGCAGCCTATCTTCGTTCGCTCTCTTCCATCATTTCGCAAACATTCAGCGGAAAAAATATCCAAATCCAATCCAACCTCGATGAGACCGATGTAAGTATTGAAACTGCCCTTCCAATTGGACTGATTACCAATGAAATACTGACCAATGCATACAAATATGCTTTCCCTGAAAACACCCAGGGGTTGATAGAAATTATCCTGAAGAGAGCGTCCGGTGACAATTACATCCTCACCATCCGGGATAATGGAATCGGACTTCCATCGGGTTTTAAAATAGATAACAGCAAATCATTGGGAATGTTTATTGTAAAATTGCTGATTGAACAACTGAATGGAAAGATTGAAATTGTGATCCGGGAAGGTTCCGCTTTTATCATTCAATTCTGTAACCCTGTTGTTAATAAACCCAATATTAATATAATCTGATATATGAAAGAGCGTTGGATTCTTGGCATTCAAATTACCGATAGAAACCAGGAAGTTTCAGATTTGCAAGCCATTCTCTCAAAATTCGGATGTTCCATAAAAACCCGGCTTGGGCTTCATGAAGTTGAAGGTGATTATTGCTCCACAAGCGGATTGATCATCCTGGAACTTACCGGTAACAGAGAAGAATTCTTGAAGATTGAGAATGAGCTTCTCGGACTGGAAGGCGTAGAGGTAAAAAAGATGGTTTTTAAGGTTTAAGTAGTTCCTTAAACAAGGGTAATCCGGGTTCCGCCGTTGTCGATTCCCAACATGGTGGTCTTGGTTATAATTGTATCCTTGCCCGAATGTTCCACAAAATGGATGGCAGCCCTGATTTTGGGGCCCATACTCCCATCGGGGAACTGGCCCTCTTCCAGAAATTTTTTTGCCTCGGCGATGGTCATCCGGTCCACTGATTTCTCCTGTGGCGTATTATAGTTGAGGCACACCTTTGGGACATCTGTCAGGATAAACAATTTATCTGCATTGATCTGCGATGCCAGCAGCGCTGAGGCGAGATCTTTATCAATAACGGCATCGATTCCCTGAAGTTTGTTGGGTTCCACATAAAATACCGGTATTCCACCGCCACCAACGGCAATGACGATCTGACCCTGACGGGCAATTTTTTCGATGGTTTTTTTATTGATGATCACCAGTGGGTGCGGGGAAGCCACCACTTTTCGCCAGCCCCTGCCACGAGGGTCTTCCCTGAATACCGATCCGGTGTCCTTCATCATCTTTTCTGCTTCCTCCAGCGAATAATAAGGCCCGACCGGTTTTGTGGGCTTCTGAAAAGCAGGATCGTCCCTGTTTACTAAAACCTGGGTAGCAATGGTGATGATATCACGTTCCATATCGTGCAGTTCCAGAACGTTTTTGAGCTGCTGCTCAATGATGTAACCGATGAAACCCTGCGAATATGCAACACAGATATCGAGTGGCATTTCCGGAATACCAAACATCTTAAAACCAGCGGAATTGGCAAGCATGATGTTACCAACCTGAGGGCCGTTGCCATGCGTAATCACGATATTATATTCGCGTTTCAGAAGTTTGACCAGCGATTCGGCCGTTGCATTGGCATTGGCTTCCTGTTCATCAATGGTCCCTTTTTGATCGCCCCGCAGCAATGCATTGCCTCCCAGAGCTACTACCGCCAGTTTTTTCATAGTTATCTTTGTTAAGACGCAAAAATAGAAAATATTTCCGATCTTTGGGCACCTTCATAAATTCATGCATTCACAGAAAAAAGCTTATTTATATGCCTTTTCGGCCATTGCCTGCTGGTCGACCATAGGTTCAGCCTTTAAAATATCGCTGCGATACTTTGATCCGCTGGGTTTGCTCTTCTTTTCTTCCTTTGTTGCATGCGGGGCGCTTTTTATCATCCTGGTCATTCAAAAAAAACTGCACCTTCTGAAAAAGGTCAAACGCCGTGAAATACTGACCTCCGCTTTTTTAGGATTATTAAACCCGTTTTTTTATTATGTGGTTTTACTCAAAGCTTATGAACTCCTTCCGGCCCAGGAAGCAGGCACCCTGAATTATATCTGGCCACTGGTACTGGTATTGCTATCCATTCCCTTGCTTAAACAAAAGATAAGTCCATGGAGCATCGTGGCAATCCTGATCAGTTTTTTGGGTATTGCCGTAATCACCACTCACGGAAACCTTCTCAGCCTCCATTTTTCCAATCCCTTTGGTGTAATCCTGGCTGTTTTCAGCGCTTTTTTCTGGGGATTATACTGGATTTTTAATATCAAAGACCCTCGTGAAGCGGTAAGTAAATTATTTTTAAATTTTTGTTTCGGGTTTCTCTATTCCGCCGCCGCCATAGCGATAACCGGTGGTTTTACCATCCCTGTTTTTGCCGGGTTAGCCGGCGCTGTTTATATTGGCCTTTTCGAAATGGGAATTACTTTTATCCTCTGGCTCAATGCACTGAAATATTCCACAACCACCGCCAGGGTATCCAACCTCATCTATTTATCGCCCTTTATTTCATTGATTATCATTCACCTGCTGGTTGGTGAAACCATTCTGCCATCCACTGTCGCCGGTTTGGCCCTAATCATCGGTGGAATCATTTTTCAGCAATACCTGAAAGAACCCCTGAAAAAAGACCCATCCTGAACATATTATTTTTCTGAAACCTGAAACCTGAAACTGCCAATTCTCAATTTTAAATTTTCCCCCCCCCACAAGGCCCTCCCTGTTAAATAATCAAACCTGCCTGCCGGCAGGCAGGTGGTCAATTCTGGAGGCACCGACAGGAAAAACCGAGTGACTCGTAGTTGCAGTACCTGCCCACATACTCGCCATTGTAGCTGAGGCCCCGGAGCCACGCGTCTGTCGGGGAGATCTCCGTCGACGACCAGAAGTAGGCGTAGCCCGGCAGATAGATGAAATTGCCATTGTAGCTCCGGTAGCCGCCCGGAAGGGCAGTAAACCCGCTGCTGTTGGTCGCACCGATATTGGGCGGAGCCCATAAGCCGGTGCCCGCCCCGATCGTACCGGTCGATTTCATCTTTCCTCCGGCTATACCTTCTCCTCCAAGATAATCAATTAAAACAGTCCATTCCCCATCTGTGGGGATATGCCATCCTGCCGGGCAGATACCCTGCACGCCCGGGGTGGCAACATACTGCATGGACTCGTCCCATTGGTACAAACCGCCGTAAATGGCACAATTCGATTCGTCGTCGCCCCAACAGTATTTCTCAATAACCCCGTTGTCGGTTTGATCCTGGCTCCCATTGATGCGGGTACCGATGTTCAGGTTTTCGGCCATCCAGGTCTGGGCGCCTATTGAAACTGTGGCATAAATATTTCCATCTGCATCGGCACAGGCAACAAAATTTGCGGTAACAGTCTGGCTTTGTAAGGGCATTAAAGGAATTACGGTTTTGTATGTTCCTGAAAAACATGTAAACAAGAGCTGGTCGCCATCGTCGTATTGCATGGGCACAAGGGAATTAAGGCTTTTCATCCAGACTGGCGCCTTTAAGCCAGGATCGGAAGAGAGATAACGGATCGCAGGATTACCGGGACCAGTCATTGCACTGGTAATTTTTCCCGAATAAACCGCTGCCGACGACCGGATGCCCAGGGTGTATATTCCTGCGTTTAAACCGTTCACGGCAAACGTGTGACTCCCGGCTGGCAATACAGGTTGAATTTGAACTACCTGTTTTCCGGTAATGTCGCACAAACCGATGTGGGCCTTGCCCGCAGAAGCAGTTTCAAATTCAATATAACCTTGTTCAACCATGGGATTGGGATAAATACGCAAATCAGCACCGGTTTGGGCGATGGCCTGGCCGATTCCAACCACGCCCATCAAATGCAAAACATCTGCCCCGTTCAGCGTTAATCTTGTGTTTTGGGCAAGGTTTTTAACCTGTACGGAATCAACCATGGCGCTTGCGCCGGTTTCGACACAAATATATAGTATAGTTTTCTAAAAACCTAATTTCACCCCCACGATAATTTTATGCGTTAATGAATTCAATATAATTAAAAATAGTGTTTTTCTCCTCCGGGGGGGATGCTTTGTGATACTTTGTGGTGAATCCATTTTTAACCACAAAGGTACACGAAGCCTGCCTGGCGGCAGGCAGGGAAATCATGAAGGAACACGAAGGAATTTCTCCGCTCAAACCTTCAATGGCGGGCGAGGTGACCGGCGAGGCCAGGTTGGCCTCGGTTAGAGCAATTCGCGGAAACAAAGCTCTCCTGGTTACTGATTTCACATCCAGCATGGCTGAGTTGTCCGGCGGGCTGCCGTCGGAAATCACTGAAACCTGCGCCGAAAGCGGGAGAGTGATGGCGAGGAGGAGGGCGGAAATCAGATAGAATTGTCTCATATAATTTTACATTTAAATGAAGTCACTGTTTCATGCTAAGATTCAAATTTTCCACTTAGAACGGATCGCATCCAGTCAATATGTGAACACGATTATATCAATGATCTTTCGGGTTCTATAAATCTTTCATACACCTGACAGAAATTCCATCACCCTTGGATCCCCCGGCTTGCTGAAGAATTCCACTTCCTGAGTCAAGACCCTTTACCCAGATAGAAGTGTTACTGATTTCTGTCGACGTGCAGAACATGGCATTGGAAAAAAGGGCGTAAAAAAATCCGTCTGATTCGCACATTCCACCGGGAAGACCTGTAAACCCACTGCGATTATCTGCATCGGTATTGGGCTCTGCCCAATGATCTGTACCCGCCTCTTTCATTGCGCCCCCGGCGATATTTTCACCTCCAAGGTAATTTGACAGATTTATCCACTCAACTTGTGTAGGGAGATGCCATCCGGAAGGACATATGCCCAGCGCGGGAGGGATAGTTGTATATTGCATGGCCTCATCCCATTGATATAAGCCTCCATAAACAACGCAGTTGTTTTCATCATTATCATAACACCATTTTTCAATAACCTGGTTGCTGGTCTGACTTACACCGCCTGTCAGCATCATACCAATGTCAAGATTTTCTTTCATCCAGCACTGTGATCCAATCAGCATTGTATGGTAAAATTTTCCGTCTCTTGCATCAGTAAAGGGCTGGCAGTCGGATTGAACGGCAAAACTGATCGCTGCATCATCGGATCCGGAGTCGCATGTGCTGCTTATCGTCCATCGCAACAAATAGGAATTGCCGGCGAGTCCGGTGAAGAGGGTGCCTGCATTCAGGGGCTCAGCAATGGTTCCGCCTTCGCCGGTGACAATTGACCAGGTTCCTGTGCCAATGTCAGGGATATTGCCTTGAAGTGTGGTTGAAACTCCCTGAATCTGAAGCTGGTCAGGGCCGGCATCGGACTGAGTGGGCTGTGAACTGCAATCTTTCATGCAGCGGACTGACATTCCGAAACTCTTTGCCCCTCCGCCATGGGTAACCAAAGCGGTTGAATTGTTCAATCCCCAGAGCCACCCGTTGCTTTCAGTTGCTCTTGCTGACCAAAACCCTGCTCCGGTCCCTAAACTACTGAATACCGGGGAGAAATAATTTCTTATACCCCCGGGAAGCGCTGTAAAATCACTGGAATTTGTTGCCCCGCTATTTGGATTTACCCAATGCGTGATCCCTTCTTCTTTCAGTCTTCCTCCAATATCAGTACCGGCAGGACTTTCATCACAACCGACGGTGGCATCCAGAAAAACCATTAAAAGGCACCATTCGGCATCCGACGGGATGTGCCAGCCGGGTGGGCAAATTCCCTGCCTTCCGCTGGGAATTGAGTTGCTGGCTGTGCTGTAGTTCATCATCTCATCCCACTGATACAGACCCCCATATATGGAACAACCTGATTCCAGGTCGTTATAGCAGTACTTTTCAACCACAGCATTATTTGTCTGATCCTGCACACCGTTTACCCTCGTTCCATGGTTTAAATTCTCTTTCATCCAGCATTGGTTTCCAATCTGTAGCGTATGATAAGACTTTGCGTCCCTTGAATCGGTTAAGATAAACCCGCAGGTTCTCACAGGACCGGTAAAAGTCGCCGATTTCACCTCAGCTCCGGGTGAATCGCCCGATTGCGCTGCGGGAGTCACAGAAAACCGTATAAACCTGCCGGTATCTGCATCCGGGATAACATATGTTGCTGAAGAAGCTCCATCAATCAATATTTCATTTGAACCAGATGCATTATCTGCCCGGTACCATTTAAACACGGAACCGGCCTGCGGGTCATTGTCAGGATCTGAATAAACGTAAGTGCCTGTCAAGGTTGAATTCACGGCTGGAAAACCAGTTTGCCCCACTTCTGAAGCAACCGGGAAACCGTTAAAATTCTGAGAATGCCATTGTTCATTGTGATACAATTGCAGATTGCCGGAATTGCTGCAATCGGTGCAATAAATTATCAGCCCGTCGGCAGGATCTGCAATTAAATCCCGCTGGGCCTTTGTCATTCTTGGAAGCAGGAACCCGCGACTTGTACTTTTTACATCCAGCATGGCGCTTGAGTGAGGATCCGAGCCATCGGTATTGATCGAAACCTGCGCCGAAAGCTGGAGTGCGACGGCGAGTAGGAGGGCGGAAATGATGATTTTTTGGTTCATGGGAATTTCTTTGGATTACTATTTATAACATGCTCAAGAATATTGAAAGTAAATTACTTTCCGGTCATTGAATGTGAGTCCGGGCAAACCATAGTTCTTAATACAACGGATCGTAAAACCAGATTCGAAAATGCCGCTGCTCATGGTGCTAACGTCACTGTTGAAGTCGAAGTACCAGGCCGAACCATAACTTATGGTCGAGCTCCAGTATCTGCCGGCTGAACCACGATATAACAATGAACCAAAAAAAATTCTTTTCATGGCCGAAGAAGATTTGGGTTTACATTTCGCTGTTTGGTGCGGTCCAATAAAAACACTTTAAAGAAACTCCGAAAAGTATCAGATTTAATGCCGGAATAATGCAAGCGATTGATTATCTATTGCCCCGGTCTTTAGACCGGGGTTTTAAAAATGTTTGACATTGAGGGCTTTAGCCACATTGTGTTTGTTATTAACTGCTTTTTCGGAGTGGACTCAACATTCAATTTAAAATCTATCATTATTGCAACAGTTACAAGCCCAGTTTACAGGGTGTGCGCCCTTCGTAGCTGTGCTCTCACGGCGCTCAATAGTCTCTAACGCAGCGAAGGGCAAAGCCGCTCGCCTTGTAGTCGCTGCCCATGCCGCTGCCCCCACTGTAGAAGGACAGGCTCCAGTCGTAGGTGGCACTGTACTGCACACTGCTCCAGTAGTAGCCGTGAGAGCCCCGGCGGTACAGCGAACCATCGCTGTCGCCCAGGTGCCCGGCAGCATGCAGTGTTAAGGCAGAACTCCATGGACCACTCCAGGTGGTCCAGCCGCCGGTATTGTCAACATTATACCATTCGGTATATGTGGGTATCCGCCAGGCGCCTCCCAATTCAATGTTACATGGATCATTGACCGGCAACCAGTGAGAATTTTCGTTGATGCTGGTGATCCAGGCAGTATTGGGTGTTCGTGTGGTTCCATCATGCTTATACCCCTGGTTGCGGTTAAACTGCCAGTACCAGCCGGCAGAAGCCTCGGTAGCATCGTTAACAGCCGTTGCCTGATGGTCGGCACCAAGGTTACGGGTAATCCAGCATTTTGAAGTCTCTCCAGGTATATTGGTAACAGTGCCGTAGGTAACTGTTTTGGTAACGGGGGCAACAACGCCTGCTGTATGATTAATAATAATGGAAGCACCGCAGATAAAACAGGCAGCGGTCGTTTGGGTTAAGGGGGTAACGGTTGAAACTCCGCAATCGTTGTAAGCCCAAACATAACGGGTATAGCTTGTCTGACAGGTCAGTCCGGTTTCAATTTTGCTCGTTGCGGCAACCATATCGGTCGCCGTTGCATAATTATTAACCGTATTCCATCTATAGCCAATCGCAATCGGAACCGCATTCCATTTCCATGTAATCTGGGTTACCTCAGCTATGTGAGTACCGGTTGCCGGTGTAACAGGGGTGGTACAATTCCATGTCATATTGCGCCATATCCCTCCTTTATAAATTGATATTACACCGGTACCATCACTATCACAATTTGTACAATAAACCATCAGTCCCTCAACGGGATTCTGGATCGCGTTGCGCTGTTCGAAGGTCATACGGGGTGGGAGTAATCCTCTTTCGGTAGATTTTATATCCAGCATTGCAGAATTATCGGGTGCGCTGCCATCAGTATTGATGCCCACTTGGGCAAAAATTGCGCTGCTAATTAGCAGCAAAAACCCGATTAAAAAGATTGATTTTTTCATGGGAAATTGGTTTCAGGTTTCAGGTTGAAGGTTTACTCACGATTATGCTTATTTTTTTGGGGTGTTCGTGATTGTTTCGCAATTCAGGTTGCAGGTTGCAGGTTTCAAGTTTCAGGTTGACATTCAAAGTTGAGCCCGAAAAGTATCGGATTTAATGCCGGAATAATGCAAGCGATTGATTATCTATTGCCCCGGTCTTTAGACCGGGGTTTTAAAAATGTTTGACATTGAGGGCTTTAGCCACATTGTGTTTGTTATTAACTACGTTTCGGAGTAGACTCAAGGTTTCAGGTTTCAGGTTTAGTTTTTTACAACCTTGGCGATTTCATTACGGTCGCCCGATTGAACATGGACCATGTAGATACTCATTGGTTTGCCTGAAAGTGAGAACTGAAGTTTTGATCCGCCATTCAGGGTTTTTTGCAGTAATTTCCCGCCCTGCATGCTGTAAACGGTTACATTGGCCGTGGTTGTAGCCCCTGCTTCCAGCAGTTCGACCATGACAATATCGGTGGTGGGGTTGGGATAAACCTTGATAAACTGGGTTTTGGCCGCGGTTTCAAGCCCGAGGGTTTGCTCATCCGGGTCATTGGCAACCAGCGGGTTGAAGCTGGAGCCACAATAGTTGTCATCGGTTGTGATACGTCCCAAAAGATAACCGCCATCTTCGACCCTGGCCCCCGGCATTGGCCAGCCCGTAAGTTGTCCAGGGCAAAGGATTGACCTTGGTACAGGAAATAAGGGTTTCATCCCCGGTCACATCTGCCGGAAGATACTGAAAGCTGGCATTGCAGGTGAAACCGGTGATTCCCGATTGGGTGATGGTCCAGTATCGTTCCAGATAATTGTCGGTGATGTCGGGATCGGGATATTTTTCATTCTTCAGGTTTACCCCCGCATAATTGCCCGAAGCGAATGTCCCGCCCGTGAAATGCAGCGTTACGGGCGAATACCCCGGTGTGCCGGTATCATCCCCAACCGGAAAGGTAAAAGTGCCGGCGTAACCAGCCGGGAACTCTTTCCGAAGTTCCACGGTGCCGGTAACGATGATCATAACGGTGGAGGATGGCGTTGCGGAAATGGTTGCCGATGGCCCTAACAACAGGTTATGGCTGCCGAGCGTAACTTTACCGTTGGCGATGGCAAGAATGCCGTTCACAATCGTGTTTCCTCCCACGGTGACGCCGGAAGCATTGTCAATGGTGAGGTTTTGTACAATATTCTACCCTGAAACCTTGAAACCCTGAAACCTTAAACCGCCTAAATCTTATTTTGATGTGCTGGAATAAGGAGGACAATAGGAGGAAGAACAAAAAAAACTGTATCTAAACGAAAATTGCTTTGCATTTTCATTAAAATGCAGTATAAATCCGATTAAGGTAAAATGTATTCACTTAT